>NZ_CP018049.1:0-117500 GCF_002934065.1 Pseudomonas orientalis
TGTTTTTGCCTCACCGGCTTTCAACTTAGGGGATATCCGTGTCAGTGGAACTTTGGCAGCAGTGCGTGGAGCTTTTGCGCGATGAGCTGCCTGCCCAGCAATTCAACACCTGGATCCGCCCGCTACAGGTCGAAGCCGAAGGCGACGAGTTGCGTGTCTACGCGCCCAATCGTTTTGTTCTCGACTGGGTCAACGAAAAGTACCTGAGCCGCGTTCTCGAATTGCTCGACGAACACGGCAACGGCATCGCGCCCGTGCTTTCCTTATTAATAGGTAGCAAACGCAGCTCCGCCCCTCGCGCTGCCCCGAATGCGCCATTGGCTGCATCGCAGTCCCAGACTGCACCGGTTGCTGCGACTGTGCCGGCACCCGCCAAATCGTCTGCGCATAAGAATGCTCCGGAGAACGAAGAGCCGTCCCGTGACAGCTTCGATCCCATGGCTGGCGCCAGCTCTCAACAAGCGCCCGTTCGTGCCGAACAGCGCACAGTTCAGGTTGAAGGCGCGCTCAAGCACACCAGCTACCTGAACCGCACCTTTACCTTCGAGAATTTTGTCGAAGGCAAGTCCAACCAGTTGGCCCGTGCGGCTGCCTGGCAAGTGGCCGACAACCCCAAGCACGGTTACAACCCGCTCTTCCTTTATGGCGGCGTCGGCCTGGGTAAAACCCACTTGATGCACGCGGTGGGTAACCACCTGTTGAAGAAGAACCCGAATGCCAAGGTGGTCTACCTGCACTCGGAGCGCTTCGTGGCGGACATGGTCAAGGCCCTGCAACTCAACGCCATCAACGAGTTCAAGCGTTTCTATCGCTCCGTTGATGCGTTGCTGATCGATGACATTCAATTCTTCGCGCGCAAGGAACGTTCCCAGGAAGAATTTTTCCATACGTTCAACGCCCTGCTCGAAGGCGGACAGCAAGTCATCCTCACCAGTGACCGTTATCCAAAAGAAATCGAAGGCCTCGAGGAGCGCCTCAAGTCGCGCTTCGGTTGGGGGCTGACTGTTGCCGTTGAGCCGCCCGAGCTGGAAACCCGCGTCGCGATCCTGATGAAAAAGGCCGACCAGGCCAAGGTCGATCTGCCCCACGACGCCGCTTTCTTTATCGCCCAGCGTATTCGTTCCAACGTGCGTGAACTCGAGGGTGCGCTCAAGCGGGTCATTGCGCACTCGCACTTCATGGGGCGCGACATCACCATCGAGCTGATTCGCGAATCCCTGAAGGACTTGCTGGCGCTTCAGGACAAACTGGTGAGTGTGGATAACATCCAGCGCACCGTTGCCGAGTACTACAAGATCAAGATTTCCGACTTGCTGTCCAAGCGTCGTTCGCGCTCGGTAGCACGCCCGCGTCAGGTGGCCATGGCCCTTTCCAAGGAGCTGACCAACCACAGCCTGCCGGAAATCGGTGATGTGTTCGGCGGTCGCGACCACACTACGGTTTTGCACGCGTGCCGCAAGATCAACGAACTTAAGGAATCCGACGCGGATATTCGCGAGGACTACAAGAACCTGCTGCGTACACTGACTACCTGATGCAACCAGCGCAGCTTATTAAGGCAAGGGACTAGACCATGCATTTCACCATTCAACGCGAAGCCCTGTTGAAACCCCTGCAACTGGTCGCAGGCGTCGTCGAGCGCCGACAGACCTTGCCGGTGCTTTCCAACGTATTACTGGTGGTCGAAGGCCAGCAGTTGTCCCTGACCGGTACCGATCTGGAAGTCGAACTGGTTGGCCGCGTGCAGCTCGAAGAGCCCGCCGAACCTGGCGAGATCACCGTGCCGGCACGCAAGCTGATGGATATCTGCAAGAGCCTGCCGAACGATGCGCTGATCGACATCAAGGTTGATGAATCGAAACTGGTGGTCAAGGCCGGGCGCAGCCGTTTCACCCTCTCCACCTTGCCGGCCAACGATTTCCCGACGGTGGAAGAAGGCCCGGGTTCGCTGACCTGCAGCCTGGAGCAGAGCAAGCTGCGTCGCTTGATCGAGCGCACCAGCTTCGCCATGGCCCAGCAGGACGTGCGCTACTACCTTAATGGCATGCTGCTGGAAGTGTCCGAAGGGATCATTCGCGCGGTCGCCACTGATGGTCACCGCCTGGCAATGTGTTCGATGCGCGCCGATATCGGCCAGCCGGATCGTCACCAGGTCATCGTGCCGCGTAAAGGTATCCTCGAGTTGGCGCGTTTGCTCACTGAGCCGGACGGCAACGTCAGCATCGTACTGGGTCAGCACCACATCCGCGCCACGACCGGCGAATTCACCTTTACGTCCAAGCTGGTAGACGGCAAGTTCCCCGATTACGAGCGGGTGTTGCCCAAGGGCGGTGACAAGCTGGTACTCGGCGACCGCCAGGCCCTGCGTGAAGCGTTCAGCCGTACCGCCATTCTCTCTAACGAGAAGTACCGGGGTATACGCCTGCAACTGGCCAATGGTCAGCTGAAGATCCAAGCGAACAACCCGGAACAGGAAGAAGCTGAAGAAGAAGTGGGCGTCGATTACAACGGCGGCAACCTGGAAATCGGCTTTAACGTGAGCTACCTGTTGGACGTGCTGGGTGTGATGACCACTGAACAGGTTCGCCTGATTCTGTCAGACTCCAACAGCAGTGCGCTGGTACAAGAATCCGATAACGACGACTCGGCGTATGTTGTTATGCCGATGCGTCTGTAATCATGCTCAGCAGAAGCTAGATGTCCCTCAGTCGCGTCTCGGTCACCGCGGTGCGCAATCTGCACCCGGTGACCTTCTCCCCCTCCCCTCGCATTAACATTCTTCACGGCGCCAACGGCAGCGGCAAAACCAGCGTGCTGGAAGCCATCCACTTGCTGGGGCTCGCCCGTTCCTTCCGCAGTGCCCGCCTGTTACCTGTGATTCAATACGAGCAACTGGCATGCACGGTATTTGGCCAGGTTGAATTGGCCGAAGGTGGGCACAGTGCCTTGGGGATATCTCGTGATCGCAGCGGCGAGTTTCAGATTCGCATCGATGGGCAAAATGCACGCAGTGCAGCGCAGCTGGCGGAAATCCTGCCGTTGCAATTGATCAACCCCGACAGTTTCCGCTTGTTGGAAGGCGCACCAAAAATTCGCAGACAATTCCTCGATTGGGGAGTGTTCCACGTGGAACCACGCTTCCTGGCCACGTGGCAGCGCCTGCAGAAGGCCTTGCGGCAGCGGAACTCGTGGCTGCGGCATGGTACACTTGATGCCGCTTCACAAGCGGCCTGGGACCGGGAACTGTGCCTGGCCAGCGACGAAATAGATGAATACCGCCGTGCCTATATCAAAGCCTTGAAACCAGTCTTTGAGCAGACCTTGAGCGAGCTGTTAGAGCTCGAGGGGCTGACGCTGAGTTATTACCGCGGCTGGGACAAGGAACGCGAGCTGAGTGCAGTACTTGCGACCTCCCTGCAGCGTGACCAGCAGATTGGCCACACCCAGGCCGGACCCCAACGCGCTGATTTGCGCCTTAGATTAGGCGCTCACAATGCTGCGGATATCTTGTCCCGCGGCCAGCAGAAGTTGGTGGTGTGTGCATTGCGTATCGCGCAGGGGCACCTGGTAAGCCAGGCCCGACGCGGTCAGTGTATTTATCTGGTGGATGACTTGCCGTCCGAACTCGACGAGCAACACCGCCGCGCGTTATGCCGCTTATTGGAAGACTTACGCTGCCAAGTGTTTATCACCTGTGTAGACCACGAATTATTGAGGGAAGGCTGGCAGACGGAAACGCCAGTCGCTTTGTTCCACGTGGAACAAGGCCGTATCACCCAGACCCACGACCATCGGGAGTGAAGGCATGAGCGAAGAAAACACGTACGACTCGACCAGCATTAAAGTGCTGAAAGGTTTGGATGCCGTACGCAAACGTCCCGGTATGTACATTGGCGACACCGATGATGGTAGCGGTCTGCACCACATGGTGTTCGAGGTGGTCGATAACTCCATCGACGAAGCTCTGGCCGGTCACTGCGACGACATCAGCATTATCATCCACCCGGACGAATCCATTACCGTGCGCGACAACGGCCGCGGTATTCCGGTAGATGTGCATAAAGAAGAAGGCGTCTCGGCGGCAGAGGTCATCATGACCGTGCTCCACGCCGGCGGTAAGTTCGACGACAACTCCTACAAAGTATCCGGTGGCTTGCACGGTGTAGGTGTGTCGGTAGTGAACGCGCTGTCCGAAGAGTTGGTGCTCACCGTACGCCGCAGCGGCAAGATCTGGGAACAGACTTACGTCCACGGTGTGCCACAGGAACCGATGAAAATCGTCGGTGACAGTGAAACCACAGGCACCCAGATCCACTTCAAGCCTTCGGCTGAAACCTTCAAGAACATCCACTTCAGCTGGGACATCCTGGCCAAGCGGATTCGTGAACTGTCGTTCCTCAACTCCGGTGTCGGCATCATCCTCAAGGATGAGCGCAGCGCCAAGGAAGAGTTGTTCAAGTACGAAGGCGGCCTGCGTGCGTTCGTTGAATACCTGAACACCAACAAGACTGCGGTCAACCAGGTGTTCCACTTCAACATCCAGCGTGAAGACGGCATCGGCGTTGAAATCGCCCTGCAGTGGAACGACAGCTTCAACGAGAACCTGTTGTGCTTCACCAACAACATTCCGCAGCGCGATGGCGGTACTCACCTGGTGGGTTTCCGTTCCGCGCTCACGCGTAACCTCAATACCTACATCGAAGCGGAAGGCTTGGCGAAGAAGCACAAAGTCGCCACCACCGGTGATGATGCCCGTGAAGGCCTGACGGCGATCATCTCGGTAAAAGTGCCGGATCCGAAGTTCAGCTCTCAAACCAAAGACAAGCTGGTGTCTTCCGAAGTGAAGACCGCTGTGGAACAGGAGATGGGCAAGTACTTCTCCGACTTCCTGCTGGAGAACCCGAACGAAGCCAAGCTGGTTGTCGGCAAGATGATCGACGCCGCACGTGCTCGTGAAGCGGCGCGTAAAGCCCGTGAAATGACCCGTCGCAAAGGCGCGCTGGACATCGCCGGTCTGCCGGGCAAGTTGGCTGACTGTCAGGAGAAGGACCCTGCCCTCTCCGAACTGTACCTGGTGGAAGGTGACTCTGCTGGCGGTTCCGCCAAGCAGGGTCGTAACCGTCGCACCCAGGCCATCCTGCCGTTGAAGGGCAAGATCCTCAACGTCGAGAAAGCGCGCTTCGACAAGATGATTTCCTCCCAGGAAGTCGGCACCTTGATTACGGCACTCGGCTGCGGCATCGGCCGTGACGAGTACAACATCGACAAGCTGCGCTACCACAACATCATCATCATGACCGATGCTGACGTCGACGGTTCGCACATCCGCACCCTGCTGCTGACCTTCTTTTTCCGGCAGTTGCCTGAGCTGATCGAACGCGGCTACATCTACATTGCCCAGCCGCCGTTGTACAAAGTGAAGAAGGGCAAGCAAGAGCAATACATCAAAGACGACGACGCCATGGAAGAGTACATGACGCAGTCGGCCCTGGAAGATGCCAGCCTGCACTTGAACGACGAAGCCCCAGGTATTTCCGGGGAGGCGCTGGAGCGCTTGGTTAATGACTTCCGCATGGTGATGAAGACGCTCAAGCGCTTGTCGCGCCTGTACCCTCAGGAGCTGACCGAGCACTTCATCTATCTGCCATCTGTCAGCCTCGAACAGCTGGGCGATCATGCGCACATGCAGAACTGGCTTGCACAGTATGAAGTTCGCCTGCGTACTTCGGAAAAATCTGGCTTGGTCTACAAGGCCAGCCTGCGCGAAGACCGTGAACGTAACGTATGGCTGCCGGAGGTTGAACTGATCTCCCACGGCCTGTCGAATTACGTTACGTTCAACCGCGACTTCTTTGGCAGCAACGACTACAAGACGGTCGTTACGCTCGGCGCGCAACTGAGCACCCTGCTGGATGACGGCGCTTACATTCAGCGTGGCGAACGCAAGAAGCAGGTCAAAGAGTTCAAGGAAGCCCTGGACTGGTTGATGGCTGAAAGTACCAAGCGTCACACCATCCAGCGGTACAAAGGTTTGGGCGAAATGAACCCGGATCAGCTATGGGAAACCACCATGGACCCGGCTCAGCGTCGCATGCTGCGCGTGACCATCGAGGATGCCATTGGCGCAGACCAGATCTTCAACACTCTGATGGGTGATGCGGTCGAACCTCGCCGTGACTTCATCGAAAGCAATGCCCTGGCGGTTTCGAACCTGGATTTCTGATCAGGTAGCTGGGAAAAACAAAAAGGCCAACGCTTAGCGTTGGCCTTTTTTGTGGGCGTTTGTCCTGCACGAAAAAAATGCTCCACGTGGAACATCATGTTTTTTCAGCTTTCAGCCGACGTTGCCACGCTCTCTAGTCGGTATCCGTACCCATAAATAGTCAGCAGCTGCCAGCCTCTATCGGCCGTCAATCCCAGCTTGTTACGCAAACGGTAGATATGCGTATCCAAAGGTCGGGACGAAACCATTTCTTCATGGGTCCAGAATCGCTCATACAAATACTCGCGAGAAAGCGGCCGCGCCAGGTTGGCAAACAGGCAACTGGCCAAGCGGTATTCCCGTTCAGTGAGGTTGATCGGTTTACCGGCACGGGTGACGGTCAGCTCGGCATCATCGAATGTCAGGTCGTTGAAACATTGGATTTCATTACCCGCGGACTTTTGCAGCCCATGTCGACGCAGGACAGCGGCCACGCGGGCCTTGAGTTCGTTAGGTCGGAAAGGTTTGCTGACGTAATCGTCTGCTCCGCTGTTGAGTGCCGTGACAATATCGCTCTCAGCATCGCGGCTGGTCAGCATGATCACGGCCGGTGGTGATTCCATGTGCTCGCGAGTCCAGCGCAGTAACGCGATTCCACTGATATCCGGAAGTTGCCAGTCGAGTATCAGCAGGTCGAAGGTTTCACGGCGCAGTTGGCGCAGCAGGTCTTCACCGCGCTCAAAGCAATGCAGGGACCAGGGCTGTTCCGATGTGCCGGGAATCTGTCGCAGTGTCTGTTCCACCCGTCTCAATTCGGCGGGTTCATCGTCCAGTATTGCGACGCGCATGAATGGGTCCTTCCTGCAAAGATACGGCAGCTCACTCAGAGGCTACTTGTGCGAATACCCGCCTCTGAATCTGAATAATTATGGTCGGATACAACGAATTTCCAATCTGCGGATACGCTGATATCAAAGCACGGTAACCCATCGACGAAAGTCTTCGGCGCCCAGAGAGAAAGATACCGGCTCCCGGCTATGAGGAAAAGGATCGATGTACGGTATGGTGATTACTTGATACTCCAATACCACAGAAATTAGCTTCACCGGTTTCAGCACCCCTGCTGCGCTTGAGCGTAACCACCTGGAGGGAGACCGGGGCTTATGACTTTTTCACCTGATGATCGTCGATGCCCTGGCGTGCCTGCGGCGGTGGCCCTGTGAAACTTTGGGGCAAGGCCGAAAAACGCCAACCCACGCGAGCGCAACTGCTGTTTCACGGGCTGGTGCGGGAGTGGTTGTTGATCGGCCTGGTATTGCTGCCCCTCACTGGATACTTGTCCTTGAGCCCGGGCCTGGCCCTCAATAACCCGCTCTATGACAGCCTGCGCCGGTTAACTCCGTTGCCGGTAGACCCGCGCATTGTGTTGGTGACCATTGACGCGCCAAGCCTGGAAGAACTTGGCCCATGGCCTTGGCCGCGCAATGTGCATGCGGACCTGATCGAGCGCCTCAGTGCCGCGCAGCCGGCGGGCATCCTGTTCAATGTGCTTTTCAGTGAGTCTGGCGAAGGTGTGGGTGATCAACGATTGGCCAACGCCGTGTGCAAGGCGGGAAATGTATTGCTGCCCATCGTGATAGATAGCAGCGCCCGGTCCGGGCAGACGGGGAAGCCATTGTCGCCCTTGCTCAGGTGCGCGAAAGGCATCGGGCATATTAATGTCGAATCGGATAACGATGGTGTCGTGCGCAGTCTGTATTTGCGTGAGGGCCCGCCGGAAAACGCGCTCCCACAGCTGGCCTGGCTGGCATTCACGTTGAATGGGCAAATATCAGGGATGCCCGGCATGCCTCAAGAGCCCGGTAATCAACAGTGGCATCAGGAGTATCAAGTTCGCGTTCCTTTCACCTCTGCGGATGACCGCTTCCCAAGCGTTTCCTATGTCAGCGTACTGCGTGGCGAGGTATCTCCAGAATGGCTGCGCGGTCGACTGATTCTGGTTGGCGCCACAGCTTACGGGATGGGCGAAAATTTCGTTACGCCGCTTTCCTCGACTCGCTCGACAGCGGGTGTGGAGATCCAGGCCAATGTGCTCAATGGCTTGCTGCAAGGGCGCAGTATTGTCGATTTTCCTGGTTGGTTGGCGGCGCTGATGGCGACTTTCCTGGTTGCACTATTGCTGGGCCTGCTGCTGTATCGCCCGCGTTACGCACTATGGATGACCCTGGGCGGCATGGCCACCTCGATACTCGGTTCGTGGGTGCTGCTGAGCCTGGGGCACTGGTGGTCCCCTGCGGCCTGCCTGATTGGTTTGCTGCTCAGCTACCTGATCTGGAACTGGCGACGTCTGAGTGTGATTCTCGCCTACTTCGGCTGGGAACTCGCCCGCCTGGATAACGAACCCAAAGTCTTGCCAGAGCGGCGTCGTGCGCCTGCCAGCAAGGGCGATGTGCTGCAAGGACGGATCTTTGCCCTCGAGCAGGCGGTCAGTCGCACGCGCGATACACGACGCTTTATGGCGGATGGACTGGAATGCCTGCCGGTCGCGACGCTGATTACCGACCCCCGAGGCAGCATTCTGTTGGCCAATCGCGTTGCTCGTGAGGTATTTGCCAATGACCTGGTGCGCGAAAACCTCCTCGAACAGCTCGCCGACCTCGGTTACCCGCCGCTGCATAATGGCGTGCGCCCTGCCCTGTCCGAACTGGAGCTGGTCGAGTTTCGCGATATCCACCAGCGCAGCTTGCGTATGGAGCTTGCGCCCCTGCTGCCGGCTGAAGGTGACATCGCCCTTGGTTGGCTGCTGAGCCTCACGGATTTAAGCAAGGAACGCGAAGCCCAACAGCATCGCGAAACCATGCTGCGCTTCCTCTCCCATGACCTGCGTGCGCCGCATTCGGCAATCCTCGCCCTGTTGGATCTGCATGAGAGTGAATCGCCCGTGTTCGGCCAGATCGAACAACAGGTCCGCCGTGCGTTGAGCCTCACCGAGTCCTTTGTGCAACTGGCGAAAGCGGAGGCTGATGGTTACCACTTCCAACCTACCCTGTTTGCCATGCTGGTGATGGACGCTTTCGATCAAGTCGCGGTTATCGCCCAGCTCAAGGGTATCCACCTGGTTCACGATCTGGATGAAGCGGATGAAGGCATGGTGAACGCCGATCAATCGCTGCTCACCCGAGCGTTATTCAATGTGCTGGAAAATGCCATCAAGTATTCATCCTCGGGTACCACCGTCAGATTGAGGCACAGCACTGTAGAGGGCTGGTTGGAATGTCGTATCAGTGACCAAGGGCCGGGAATTGCTGCGGCGGACCTGCCCGAACTGTTCAGCCAGTATCGGCGTTTTGAGTCTGCGCAGGGCAGCGAGGGTTTGGGACTGGGACTGAGCATGGTCAAAGCGGTCGTAGAGCGTCACAAGGGCCACATTGGTTGCGAGAGCGTTGTAGGAAAAGGCACCACCTTTACCTTGCAACTGCCGTTATTGGAAGATCCCTTCGGGAACTGAAGTGCAGATTTCTCCACTTATGAGGTCTGACAACCTGGAGCTTTTCCATGAAAGAAATAAACCCGCAATTTAACTTTCCAACTAGTGGCCCTTCAATCAACAGTGATCCTCAACCGGCATCGAAAACCACGATAAAAAATGTAGATGAAGCCCGCGGATACGTAGCGGCGTTAGGACTTCGCTACCAGGATCAGTTCTCGTCTGCATCAGCTGGCCTTGCGGAAAAAATGGGCAAGGGGCAACTTGATGAAGACAGCTATCTGCTGCTGACGAGCGCTATGGTTGATGCCAGCCGGGTGGCACTGGCGAGGTAGACGATAGTCAGTACGCGCCGACGCCAGACGTCTAAAAAAATGCCCCACATCACTGATGCGGGGCATTTTTTTAAAAGATGTAGCGCCATTCCGAGAAAGGTGCCTGTAACAGGCAACGCTGTGACAGAAAAACTTATGCACTTTTTACGTGATTTTATGAGTTTGGGAAATATGCAATGAAATCAGCTTCTTGTGACCATAAAAGCGCCACTCGACGGAAAATCATACACAGGTTATCCACAGTTCATTAGATCACTGGTGTATCGATCACCACCGGCTCCGGCGGCAATGAGCCCATGGCCCGTTGCTGCGCTTCATTCCATGCCGCAGCGCGGTCATTCAACGCGGCAATCGCGCGTGGGCCTTCGCCTTCTGCGTACATGGGTTCGCCGATCACCACGGTAATGGTGCCTGCGCGTTTGGCCCAGCCGGTCTTGGGCCAGAACTTGCCGGCGTTATGGGCAATCGGCAACACCGGCAGGTGGGCGTTGACCGCCAATGCAGTGCCGCCTCGCGAGAATTTGCCTACGGTGCCATAAGGCACACGCGTACCTTCGGGAAAGATCAGCACCCAAACGCCATCCTTGAGCAACTCGTCGCCCTTCTTGGCGACATGCTTGAGCGCCGCCTTGGGATTATCACGGTCGATCGCAATCGGACGCAGCATCGCCATGGCCCAGCCAAAGAACGGTACATACAGCAGTTCACGCTTGAGCACCTGGCTCAGGGGTGAAAAGTACGCCGAGAGGAAGAATGTTTCCCAGGTGCTCTGATGGTTCGACAGAATCACGCAGGGCTGCTCCGGGACGTTTTCCGCGCCCTTGATCTCGAAGCGGATGCCCAGGAACACCTTGGACAGCCACAGCGCACAGCGGCACCAATACACATTGATAAAGCGATAGCGCGCCTTGAACGGCAGGAAAGGTGCAATAAAAAAGCTCAGGGTGCACCAGAGAAACGAACTGGTGCCCAGCAGCAGGTAAAAGAAAAAGGTTCTGATGGCCTGCAAGATCGACATGGCGGCATTTACCGTTGCGGGACACGGCCCGCCTGTTAAAAGCGCACTCCCGAACAATCCCTGGTCAGGAAGTCGAGGGCGGCTAGTTGTTGATAAGTTCTGCGGCAACCGCCGCCAGATCGTCAAAAATCAAAGTGCCTACCGGCAGGTTTTTCGCCTGGGTCTTTTCGCCTTTCCCGGTCTTTACCAAAACTGGCTGAGAGTCGACGGCTTTGGCCGCCTCCAGGTCACCGAGACTGTCCCCGACGAACCATATCCCAGCCAAGGGCACCTTGTAATGTTCTGCAATAGTTTTCAGCATGCCAGGCTTGGGTTTGCGGCAAGCGCAGCCCTCATCCGGCCCGTGGGGGCAGTAAACCACCAGCCCCACCTCACCGCCCTGCTCGGCCACCAGCTTGCGCAAGCGCGCGTGCATGGCGTCCAGGGTGGAGATGTCGTAATAACCGCGGGCGATGCCGGACTGGTTAGTGGCGATGGCCACTGTCCAGCCGGCTTTGCTCAACTGCGCGATGGCCTCGATCGAACCGGGCAGTGGAATCCATTCCTCCACCGACTTGATGTAAGCGTCGGAGTCGTAATTGATCACCCCGTCCCGATCGAGAATCAGCAGTTTCAACATGATCAGCCCAGTACGGAAATGTCGGCGATATTGATGAACAGGCCACGCAGACGCGCGAGCATGGCGTAGCGGTTTTTCCGCACGCCCGCATCGTCGGCATTGATCATCACCGCTTCGAAGAACGCATCCACCGGCTCACGCAGCGACGCCAGGCGCGCCAGCGCTTCAGCGTAGTTACGCTCGGCGATCAGCGGCTTGACGGCGTTCTCGGCCTTGACGATGGCCGAGTTCAGCGAGAACTCCTTGGCATCGGCAAACAGGCTTGGGTCCACGTCGGCAGTGCCCAGGTTGTCGGCCTTGCTCAGCAGGTTCGATACGCGTTTGTTCACAGCGGCCAGGGCATCGGCTTCCGGCAACTTGCGGAACGCCTGTACGGCCTGTACGCGTTGATCGAAGTCCAGCGCCGAACCCGGCTGCAGGGTACGCACCGACAGGTAGACGGAAACGTCCACGCCTTCGTCTTCGTAACGCGCACGCAGGCGGTCGAACACGAACTCCAGCACTTGCTCGGCCAGGCCCGCTTGCTTGACCTTGGCACCGAACTGGCCGACGGCAAACACCACGGCCTGGGTCAGGTCGAGGTCCAGCTGCTTGTCGATCAGGATACGCAGCACGCCCAGGGCTGCACGGCGCAGCGCATACGGGTCCTTGCTGCCGGTGGGCAGCATGCCGATACCGAAGATGCCCACCAGCGTGTCCAGCTTGTCGGCGATGGCCACGGCCGCACCGGTCAGGGTGCTCGGCAGCTCGGCACCGGCACCCCGTGGCATGTACTGCTCATTCAGCGCCAGCGCCACATCGTCCGGTTCGCCGTCGTTGACGGCGTAGTAGTAACCGGCCACGCCCTGCATCTCAGGGAACTCGCCGACCATCTCGGTGGCCAGGTCGCACTTGGACAGCAGGCCAGCGCGTGCGGCCCAGGCGGCGTCGCCACCAATGCGTGGCGCGATGTAGGCCGCCAGCTTGGAAACGCGCACGGCCTTGTCGTAGACGCTGCCGAGTTTTTCCTGGAAGACCACGTTTTGCAGGCGCAGGTTGAAGTCTTCGAGCTTCTGCTTCTTGTCCTGCTTGAAGAAGAACTCGGCGTCGGTCAGGCGCGGGCGCACGACTTTCTCGTTACCGGCGATGATCTGTTGCGGGTCCGTGCTTTCGATGTTGGCCACGGTGATGAAGCGCGGCAGCAACTTGCCGTCCGCGTCCAGCAGGCAGAAGTATTTCTGGTTGTCCTGCATGGTGGTGATCAGCGCTTCCTGCGGTACATCGAGGAAGCGTTCTTCGAACGAGCACACCAGCGGCACCGGCCATTCAACCAGGGCGGTCACTTCGTCGAGCAGGCCTGGCGGCACGATGGCGGTGCCTTCCTGCAGGCGGGCCAGTTCTTCGGTGCGCTTGCTGATCAGCTCGCGACGCTCATTGGCATCGGCCAGCACGTAGGCGGCGCGCAGGTCATTGACGTAGTTGGCCGGCGCGGTGATGCGCACGCTCTCGGGATGGTGGAAGCGGTGACCACGGGAATCACGGCCTGCCTTCTGGGCGAGAATGGTGCAATCGATGACCTGGTCACCGAGCAGCATCACCAGCCATTGGGTTGGGCGTACGAATTCTTCCTTGCGCGCACCCCAGCGCATGCGCTTGGGGATCGGCAGGTCGTTCAGGGAGTCTTCCACGATGGTCGGCAACAGGCTGGCCGTCGGCTTGCCGGTGATGACCTGGCTGAAGCGCAGTTTCGGGCCGCTCTGGTCAATCTCGCTCAGCTCGACGCCGCACTTCTTGGCGAAGCCCAGTGCCGCCTGAGTCGGATTGCCTTCGGCGTCGAATGCGGCCTGGCGCGGCGGGCCGTCGAGGTTGATGTTGCGGTCCGGCTGCTGGGTTTCCAGCGCGGTCAGCAACACCGCCAGGCGACGTGGCGCGGCGTAGACTTTTTTTGCAGCGAATTTCAGGCCGGCAGTGTGCAGGCCTTTTTCGATACCGGCCAGGAATGCATCGGCCAGGGTGTTGAGTGCCTTGGGTGGCAGCTCTTCGGTGCCCAGTTCAACCAGGAAATCTTGAGCACTCATTGTGCAGCCTCCAGCTTAGCCAACACTTCATCACGCAAATCCGGGGTTGCCATCGGGAAGCCCAGCTTGGCACGTGCCAGCAGATAGGCTTGGGCGACGGAACGCGCCAGGGTACGTACACGCAGGATGTATTGCTGGCGCGCGGTCACCGAGATGGCACGGCGCGCGTCCAGCAGGTTGAAGGTATGGGAAGCCTTCAACACCATTTCATAGCTCGGCAACGGCAGCGGCTGGTCGAGTTCGATCAGGCGCTTGGCTTCGCTTTCATAGAAGTCGAACAGTTCGAACAGCTTGTCGACGTTGGCGTGTTCGAAGTTGTAGGTGGACTGCTCCACTTCGTTCTGGTGGAACACGTCGCCGTAGGTGACTTTGCCGAACGGGCCGTCAGCCCACACCAGGTCGTAGACCGAATCCACGCCTTGCAGGTACATGGCCAGGCGCTCGAGACCGTAGGTGATTTCGCCGGTCACCGGGTAGCACTCGATGCCGCCCGCCTGCTGGAAGTAAGTGAATTGGGTCACTTCCATGCCATTGAGCCAGACTTCCCAGCCCAGGCCCCAGGCGCCCAGGGTCGGCGATTCCCAGTTGTCTTCGACGAAACGGATGTCGTGGACCAGCGGGTCCAGGCCGACATGTTTCAGCGAGCCCAGGTACAGTTCCTGGAAGTTGTCCGGGTTGGGCTTCAACACCACCTGGAACTGGTAGTAATGCTGCAGACGGTTCGGGTTTTCGCCGTAGCGGCCGTCAGTCGGGCGACGACTGGGCTGCACATAAGCGGCGTTCCAGGTCTCCGGGCCGATGGCCCGCAGGAAGGTAGCGGTGTGGAAAGTGCCGGCGCCTACTTCCATATCGTAGGGCTGAAGTACCACACAACCTTGCTCGGCCCAGTATTGCTGGAGGGCGAGGATCAAGTCTTGGAAGGTACGCACGGCTGGCGTAGGCTGGCTCACGAAATTCACCTGTTACTTGGGCTGCGATTTAAAGAGCGGGAGTATACCCGATTCGGCCCCGCCACCACTCCCTGGAGCCTTATGCCACGCTGCTTTTGGTGTTCTGAAGATCCGCTGTACATGGCTTATCACGATCAAGAGTGGGGAACGCCGCTGCGCGATGCGCAGGGACTGTTCGAGTTGCTTTTGCTCGAAGGGTTCCAGGCGGGCTTGTCCTGGATCACCGTTTTACGCAAACGCGAGCATTATCGGAAGGTGCTGTTCGGCTTTGATGCGCAGCGTCTGGCCAGGCTGACCGACGCTGAAATCGAAGCGCTGATGCAGGACCCGGGCATCGTGCGCAATCGCCTGAAGCTCAACGCCACACGCCGCAACGCCGCGGCCTGGCTGGCGCTGGAAGACCCGGTGGGGTTGCTCTGGTCGTTTGTCGGCGGCAAGCCTAAGGTCAATCATTTCAAAGACCGCAGCGACGTCCCGGCGATTACACCCGAAGCCCAAGCTATGAGCAAAGCCTTGAAGAAAGCCGGCTTCACCTTTGTCGGGCCGACCATCTGCTACGCGTTCATGCAGGCCTCGGGCATGGTCATGGACCACACCCAGGACTGCGACCGTTACGCGGACCTGGTCAACGCCGGTTAGAATGCGCGCTTTGCGTACTACACACGATCAGGAGTGACCTGTGGAAAAGTTTAAAGGTGCCTTGCTGGTAGGCGCCCTTCGGTTGTTTGCCCTGCTGCCCTGGCGCGCCGTACAGGCCGTCGGTACGGGCATCGGCTGGATCATGTGGAAAACCCCCAATCGCTCCCGCGAGACAGTGCGGATCAACCTGTCCAAGTGTTTCCCGGACATGGACCCGGCCGAACGCGAGCGCCTGGTGGGCCGCAGCCTGATGGACATCGGCAAGTCCCTGACCGAAAGCGCCTGCGCCTGGATCTGGCCGGCCCAGCGTTCCATCGACCTGGTGCGCGAAGTCGAAGGCCTGCACGTGCTGCACGATGCGCTGGCCTCGGGTAAAGGCGTGGTGGGCATCACCAGTCACCTGGGCAACTGGGAAGTGCTGAATCATTTTTATTGCAGCCAGTGCAAACCGATCATTTTCTATCGCCCGCCCAAGCTCAAGGCTGTTGACGACTTGTTGCGCAAGCAACGCGTGCAACTGGGCAACCGCGTGGCCGCTTCCACCAAGGAAGGCATCCTGAGCGTGATCAAGGAAGTGCGCAAAGGCGGCCAGGTGGGTATCCCTGCCGACCCCGAGCCGGCTGAATCCGCCGGCATCTTCGTACCGTTCTTCGCCACCCAGGCGCTGACCAGCAAGTTCGTGCCGAACATGCTCGCCGGCCACAAGGCGGTGGGCGTGTTCCTGCATGCACTGCGCCTGCCGGACGGCTCGGGCTACAAGGTGATCCTGGAAGCGGCTCCGGAAGACATGTACAGCACCGACACCGCCACGTCCTGCGCGGCGATGAGCAAGGTGGTGGAGCGGTATGTCGGCGCCTACCCGAGCCAGTACATGTGGAGCATGAAACGCTTCAAGAAACGCCCGCCGGGTGAGGCGCGGTGGTACTGATTCACACCTGACTCAAGATCGCCACAGAACCCAATGTGGGAGGGGGCTTGCCCCCGATAGCGGTGGTTCAGTCAACCATGTATTGGCTGACACACTGCTCTCGGGGGCAAGCCCCCTCCCACATTTGGATTCCGCTCAGGCCAGGCGGTCGAGTTTCTTCAGGAATACCGTCATTTCTTTTTCGGCCTGTTTGTCGCCATGGGCCTGGGCCGCTTCGATGCCCTTCTCCCACGCCTGGCGAGCGGCCACGCTATCCCCCAGCCCTTGCTGCGCCTTGCCCAGCAACTTCCACGCCGCCGAATATTTCGGATCGAACTCGACGCAGCGCTGCAAATGCTCCGCCGCCTTGGCGTTGTCCTTCAGATCCAGATAACCCTTGCCCAAGCCAAACCGCAGCAGCGAATTATCCACACCCTTGGCGAGCATTTTCTCCAGGGATTCGAGCATGTCGTCCACTCCGTCAGATCAGAAAAAGCTCAAGCCCACGTGGAACAGCTTCTCCACATCGCGGATATGTTTCTTGTCCACCAGGAACAGGATCACATGGTCACCGGTGGCGATCACCGTATCGTCGTGGGCAATGATCACTTCTTCATCGCGAATGATTGCGCCAATGGTGGTGCCCGGCGGCAAGCCGATATCGCGGATGGCCCTGCCGATGACCTTGCTCGATTTGGAGTCGCCATGGGCAATCGCCTCGATAGCCTCCGCCGCGCCACGGCGCAGTGAGTGCACACTGACGATGTCGCCACGGCGCACGTGAGCGAGCAAGGTGCCGATGGTTGCCAATTGCGGGCTGATAGCGATGTCGATATCGCCGCCCTGGATCAGGTCGACATAAGCCGGGTTGTTGATGATGGTCATCACTTTCTTCGCCCCCAGCCGCTTGGCCAGCAGCGAGGACATGATGTTGGCCTCGTCGTCGTTGGTCAGCGCCAGGAAGATATCGGCGTCGGCGATGTTTTCTTCCATCAGCAGGTCGCGGTCCGAGGCACTGCCCTGCAACACCACGGTGCTGTCGAGCGTGTCGGACAAATGCCGGCAGCGCGTGGGGCTCATCTCGATGATCTTCACCTGGTAGCGGCTTTCGATGGCCTCCGCCAAGCGCTCACCGATCTGCCCGCCGCCGGCGATGACGATGCGTTTATAGGTCTCGTCGAGCCGGCGCATCTCGCTCATCACCGCACGAATATTCGCTTTGGCCGCGATGAAAAACACCTCGTCATCGGCTTCGATCACCGTGTCGCCCTGGGGCAGGATCGGCCGGTCACGCCGAAAAATCGCGGCGACGCGGGTTTCCACATTCGGCATGTGTTCGCGCAATTGACGCAATTGCTGACCCACCAGCGGCCCGCCGTAGTAGGCCTTTACCGCGACCAGTTGCGCCTTGCCCCCGGCGAAGTCGATCACCTGCAAGGCACCCGGAATTTCGATCAGGCGCTTGATGTAGTGCGTGACCACCTGTTCCGGACTGATCAGCACATCCACCGGAATGGCATCGTTGTCGAACAGGCCGGCGCGGGTCAGGTAGGCGGCTTCGCGCACACGGGCGATCTTGGTCGGGGTGTGGAACAGCGTGTGGGCGACCTGGCAGGCGACCATGTTGGTCTCGTCGCTGTTGGTGACCGCGACGAGCATGTCGGCATCGTCGGCGCCGGCTTGACGCAGCACGGTGGGGAACGACGCACGGCCCTGCACCGTGCGGATGTCCAGGCGGTCGCCCAGATTGCGCAGGCGCTCGGCGTCGGTGTCGACCACGGTGATGTCGTTGGCTTCGCTGGCCAAATGCTCAGCCAGCGTGCCGCCCACCTGCCCTGCCCCGAGGATGATGATTTTCATCCGGTCACTCCCTTAAAACCATTCAGCCGCGCGCGGCGGCGATCTTGATCAGTTTGGCGTAGTAGAAGCCATCATGCCCGCCTTCCTGCGCGAGCAATTGGCGACCGTGCGGTTGCTTGATGCCGGCCGTGGTCGCGAGGTCCAGTTCCCGTGCGCCGCTGGTGCGGGCGAGGAAGGCTTGAATGACCTCGGTATTCTCGGTGGGCAAGGTGGAACAGGTGGCGTAAAGCAGAATGCCGCCGACTTCCAGAGTGGGCCACAGTGCGTCGAGCAGTTCGCCCTGCAGCACGGCCAGGGCGGCGATGTCGTCGGGTTGGCGGGTCAGCTTGATATCCGGGTGGCGGCGGATCACGCCGGTGGCCGAACAGGGCGCATCCAGCAGGATGCGCTGGAACGGTTTGCCGTCCCACCAGGTGGCGGTGTCGCGGCCGTCGGCGGCGATCAGCTCGGCGCTCAAACCCAGGCGTGCGAGGTTTTCCCTTACGCGCACCAGGCGTTTGGCTTCCAGGTCGACCGCTACCACACCGCCCAGATCCTTTTCGACTTCCAGGATGTGACAGGTCTTACCGCCCGGCGCGCAGCAGGCGTCCAATACGCGTTGACCGGGTGCCAGGTCGAGCAGGTCGGCGGCCAGTTGTGCGGCTTCGTCCTGCACGCTGATCCAGCCCTCGGCAAAGCCCGGCAGGCTGCGCACGTCTGTGGCAGCCTGGAGCACGATACCGTCGATGCTGTACACGCACGGCGCGGCGTCGATGCCCGCCTCGCTGAGCAACTGCAGGTAAGCGTCGCGGCTGTGATGGCGACGGTTGACCCGCAGGATCATCGGCGGATGGGCATTGTTCGCCGCGCAAATGGCTTCCCATTGCTGCGGCCAGAATGCCTTCAGGGATTTTTGCAGCCAGCGCGGATGCGCGGTGCGCACCACCGGGTCATGTTCCAGCTCGGCCAGCAGCCCTTCGCTTTCGCGCTGGGCGCGGCGCAGCACGGCATTGAGCAAGGCCTTGGCCCAGGGCTTTTTCAGTTTGTCGGCGCAGCCCACCGTTTCACCGATGGCGGCGTGGGCCGGTACGCGGGTATAGAGCAGTTGATAGAGACCGACCAGCAGCAGCGCTTCAACATCGGCGTCGGCTGCCTTGAACGGTTTTTGCAGCAACTTGGCCGCCAACGCCGACAGCCTTGGCTGCCAACGCGCCGTGCCAAAGGCCAGGTCCTGGGTGAAACCGCGATCACGGTCTTCAACCTTATCCATCTGCGTGGGCAGCGAACTGTTCAGCGATGCTTTGCCGTTGAGCACGGCGGCGAGGGCCTTGGCGGCGGCCAGACGCGGGTTCATTGGGCGACTACGCCGAGAACGGTGCCCAGGGCAAACTTCTCACGACGGCTGTTGAACAAATCGCTGAAATTAAGCGCCTTGCCACCGGGCAATTGCAGACGGGTCAGGCACAGCGCTTGTTCGCCGCACGCCACCAACAGGCCGTCTTTGCTGGCGCCGATGATTTCACCCGGAGCGCCTGTGCCCTCGGCCAGTGTCGCAGCCAGCACTTTCAAGGCTTCGCCGTTGAGCGTGCTGTGGCAGACAGGCCATGGGTTGAACGCACGCACCAGGCGCTCAAGCTCCACGGCCGGTCGGCTCCAGTCGATGCGGGCTTCGTCCTTGTTCAATTTGTGGGCGTAGGTGGCGAGGCTGTCGTCCTGCACTTCGCCTTCCAGGGTGCCGGCAGCAAGACCGGCGATGGCCTGGATGACGGCCGGCGGGCCCATTTCAGCCAGGCGATCGTGCAGGCTGCCGCCGGTGTCTTGGGCAGTGATCGGCGTGGTGACTTTGAGCAGCATCGGGCCGGTGTCCAGCCCTGCTTCCATGCGCATGACCGTCACGCCGCTTTCGCTGTCGCCTGCTTGCACCGCGCGCTGGATCGGCGCCGCTCCGCGCCAGCGTGGCAGCAACGAAGCGTGGCTGTTGATGCAGCCCAGGCGTGGGATATCGAGTACGGCCTGGGGCAGGATCAACCCATAAGCGACCACGACCAGCAGGTCCGGCTTGAGCGCGGCCAGTTCGGCCTGGGCGTCGGCATTGCGCAGGGTCGGTGGTTGCAGCACGGCGATGGTGTGCTCAAGCGCCAGCTGCTTGACCGGGCTGGGCATCAGTTTTTGCCCGCGCCCTGCCGGGCGATCCGGCTGGGTGTACACCGCGACGATTTCATAGGGGCTGGCAAGCAGCGCCTTGAGGTGTTCGGCGGCAAATTCGGGTGTACCGGCAAAAACAATGCGCAGTGGCTCGGTCATCGGAGTTCTCGTTAAAAGCAGTCACAAAAGAAAAAGGCTTGCCGCAGCAAGCCTTTGGAAGGAGGGCATCAAGCTTGCTGGCGATGCTTTTTTTCCAGCTTCTTCTTGATCCGGTCACGTTTGAGCGTGGACAGGTAATCGACAAACAGCTTGCCGTTGAGGTGGTCGCACTCGTGCTGGATGCACACCGCCAACAGGCCTTCGGCAATCAGCTCGAACGGCTTGCCGTCGCGGTCCAGGGCCTTGATCTTCACGCGCAATGGGCGTTCGACGTTCTCGTAGAACTCCGGCACCGACAGGCAACCCTCCTGGTATTCGCCCATCTCGTCGGTCAGCGGTTCGAACTCGGGGTTGATGTACACCCGGGGTTCGCTGCGATCTTCGGACAGGTCCATGACCACGACGCGCAGATGCACGTTGACCTGGGTCGCGGCGAGGCCGATGCCCGGGGCTTCATACATTGTTTCAAACATGTCATCGACCAACTGACGAACCTTGTCGTCCACTACGGCCACCGGCTTGGCGATCGTGCGCAGGCGCGAGTCGGGAAATTCGAGGATGTTCAAAATAGCCATAAGCGTAATTGCTGCACATGTGAGGTAGAGGCAAATCGGCGGTGGGATGGACCCAGGCAGCCGGTGTGAAACGTTCGAAAGCCGCGAAGGCTGTGGCGTTTCACGCGAACGCACATAATAAAGGAGATTGACCCCATGAGGAAATCGCTACTCGTCTTGCTGCTGTGGGCCCCGCTGGCCATGGCGCTGATTCCACAGCCCGGCCAGCGCCTGGACCCTGTCACGCAAAAGGCCATACAGGGCTTCCTGCTGCACAACCGCCTGCTCGATTCGCCCGAGGACCTGGATAACGCACCCTATATCGTCGCCGCCGAGGGAGGACGCGTGCTGGGTGCCAACGACGAGCGCGTCTACGCCAGGGGCAGTCTGGACCCGACCCAGCCCAACTACGGGATCTTCCGCCGAGGCAAGGTCTATACCGACCCCGACACCCGCGAACTGCTGGGGATCAATGCCGATCACATCGGCACCGCGCGTTTTTTGCTGACCGATGATCTCACCACCCTCGCCGTGCAAAGGGTCACTCAGGAAGTGCGCCCGGGCGACCGTTTGCTCCGGGCCGAACCTGGCGTGGACCTGGCCGATCTGCAAACGCCTGCATCCGCACCCTTTGTTGAAGGGCACATCATCGACATCCCCAGGAGCGTCACACAGATCGGCGTGCTGGATGCGGTGACCTTGAACAAGGGGCGCCGGGATGGCGTGATGGAAGGCCAGTTGCTCACGGTGATCAGGGCCGGCGCCTCGTTGCGCGATGCGCTTACAGGTGCCCCGACGCGACTCCCGGATGTGCGCGCCGGCACCCTGCTGGTGTTTCGCACCTATGAAAAACTCAGCTATGCGCTGGTTCTCAGCGCGTCCCGCCCGTTGGCGGTCATGGATCGTTTCGAGACTGACGATCAAACACAATAAATAGCCTGCTAAATAAGTTACCAACAGAGTTATCCACAGCTTGTGCCGATCAAGGATGATCAGATGTTTCCAATAAACAGCAATGAAATTTCTCCGGCAGAACTGGAGGCCCGGCTACGCTTGCACAGGCTGCCGGAACTGGGTCCCAGGCGTTTTCATCGATTGATCGAGGCGTTCGGCTCTGCGTCGAAAGCCATCAGTGCACCTGCCAGTGCCTGGCGTGCACTCGGGTTGCCGGCCGTCAGTGCCGATGCCCGGCGCAGTGCGGATATTCGCGATGGAGCCAGTGCGGCATTGGCCTGGCTGGCCCGCCCGGGCCAGCATTTACTGATGTGGGACCAGCCCGATTACCCTGCGCTGCTCAGCCAGACAGAGGACGCTCCGCCGCTGTTATTCGTTGCCGGCGACCCATCGCTGCTGGAAAAACCGCAGTTGGCCGTGGTCGGCAGTCGTCGTGCTTCGCGCCCCGGCATGGACACCGCCGCCGCCTTTTCGCGCAGCCTGGCAAGCGCCGGTTTTGTCATCACCAGCGGCCTTGCGTTGGGTATCGATGGCGCGGCCCATCAGGCGGCATTGGACGTGGGCGGTCATACCATCGGTGTACTCGGCACCGGTCTGGAAAAACTTTATCCACAGCGCCACAGGAAGCTGGCCGCGACCATGATTGACCAGGGCAGCGCCGTGGTTTCCGAGTTTCCACTGGACGCGCCACCCCAGGCCGGTAACTTTCCACGGCGCAATCGGATTATCAGCGGTTTGTCCCTGGGGGTTCTGGTGGTGGAAGCCAGCATCGCCAGCGGTTCGCTGATTACCGCACGGCTGGCGGCGGAACAAGGACGCGAGGTGTACGCCATTCCGGGTTCCATCCATCATCCGGCGGCCAAGGGCTGTCATCAGTTGATCCGCGATGGCGCGGTGCTGGTGGAAACCATCGAGCACATTCTTGAAGGCTTGCGCGGTTGGCAGGCGTTGTCACGCCCGGCCCCGGTGCCGGTTGTGCATCCGCTGGTGGCGCTGTTGCACGCGGCCCCGCACACCAGCGAAGCCCTGGCGCTTGCCAGTGGACGGCCGCTGGCCCAGGTGCTGGCGAGCCTTACCGAGCTGGAACTCGAAGGCCGTGTGATTTGTGAAAGTGGGCGCTGGCTTGCGCGTGGCGAACGGTTGTAGCTGGGTTTTGCAACGAAGATCGGTAAACTGCCCAGAGCTTTAGTTCGGAGAGTAAACAATGGTCAACAGGTGGCGTGTGCTGGAAGCTGCACGAGAAATTCGCGCAGGTGCGGTGATTGCCTATCCGACCGAAGCGGTCTGGGGCCTGGGCTGCGACCCTTGGAATGAAGCAGCGGTGGACCGTTTGCTGGCGATCAAGAATCGCTCAGTGGATAAGGGCCTGATCCTGGTGGCCGATAATATCCGTCAGTTCGACTTCCTGTTCGAAGACTTTCCCGACACCTGGATCGAGCGCATGGCCAGCACCTGGCCTGGGCCGAATACCTGGCTGGTGCCCCATCAGGACTTGCTGCCGGAATGGGTCACGGGGGTGCATGACACCGTGGCGCTGCGGGTCAGTGACCATCCGCTGGTACGGGATTTGTGCGCCCAGGTCGGGCCGTTGATTTCCACGTCGGCCAACCCCCAGGGCCGCCCGGCCGCACGTACGCGGATTCGGGTGGAGCAGTATTTCCGTGGGCAGGTGGACCTTGTGTTGGGCGGCGCCCTGGGCGGGCGCAAGAACCCGAGCCTGATCCGTGACCTGGCGACGGGGGATGTGGTGCGACCGTCCTGAGACCGAGTCGCGCCTATCGGGGGCAAGCCCCCTCCCACATTTGATTGGTGTTCGTCGTGACACCTCGGTCAAGGTGGGAGGGGGCTTGCCCCCGATGGCTTTCTTAAGGCAGCAGGATGGTTGAACCGGTCGTGCGCCGCCCGGACAACTCGGTCTGCGCCTTCGCCGCATCCGCCAGCGCAAAACGCTGGTTGATATCAATGCGCACCTTGCCGCTCTTGATCATCGAGAACAGGTCATCGGCCATCGCCTGCAAGTCCTTCGGGTTGCTCGCGTAGGTCGCCAGCGTCGGCCGGGTGACATACAGCGAACCCTTCGCCGACAGAATCCCCAGGTTCACCCCGTCCACCGCGCCCGACGCATTCCCGAAACTCACCACCAAGCCACGCGGTGCCACGCTGTCCAGCGAGGTCAGCCACGTGTCCTTGCCGACGCCGTCATACACCACCGGCACCTTTTTGCCGTCAGTCAATTCCAGCACGCGCTGTGCGACATTTTCCTTGCTGTAGTCGATGGTTTCCCAGGCACCGAGGGATTTGGCCAGGGCGGCTTTCTCCGGTGAGCTCACCGTGCCGATCAACTTCACGCCCAGCGCCTTGGCCCATTGGCAAGCCAGGGAGCCCACACCGCCTGCGGCGGCGTGGAACAGAATGGTTTCGCCGCCCTTCAGCTCATAGGTCTGGCGCAGCAGGTACTGTACGGTCAGGCCCTTGAGCATGGCACCGGCGGCCTGTTCGAAGCTGATTTCGTCCGGCAGATGCACCAGGTTGGCCGCAGGCAATACATGCAACTGGCTGTAGGCGCCGAGCGGACCGCTGCCATAGGCCACGCGGTCGCCGACCTTGAATTGGCTGACTTCACTGCCCACGGCATCGACCACGCCCGCACCCTCTGCACCCAGGCCCGATGGCAAGGCCGGAGGCGCGTAGAGGCCGCTGCGAAAATACGTGTCGATGAAGTTCAGGCCAATGGCTTCGTTACGCACCCGAACCTGCTGTGGTCCGGGTTCCGCTGGCGTGTAGTCCACATACTCAAGCACATCGGGGCCACCATGGGCGCTGAACTGGATACGTTTGGCCATCTACCTTCTCCTTGGGTCGAATAAACGAAGGCCCCTATCGGACTCCTAAGCTTGATCTTCGTCAACTGCGACGGCACGGGGTGCGGTGGTATCCTGTGCGCCCATTTGCCGCCGATGCCCAATGGCCTCGCGTAGCTTTGCCCGATTCAAGGTGATGCCATGACTACTCGCACCGAGGCTGTAAAAGCCTACCTGCTCGACCTGCAAGACCGCATTTGCAGCGCCCTGGAAACCTTCGAAACGGACACGCGCTTTATCGAAGACGCCTGGACCCGGCCTGCCGGTGGCGGCGGTCGCACCCGTGTGATTGAAAACGGGTCGGTCATCGAAAAAGGCGGCGTCAATTTTTCCCACGTGTTTGGCAGCGGCTTGCCCCCGTCCGCCAGTGCCCATCGCCCTGAACTGGCCGGTCGCGGCTTCGAGGCGCTGGGCGTATCGCTGGTGATCCATCCCTATAACCCGCACATACCGACTTCCCACGCCAATGTGCGCTTTTTCATTGCTGAAAAGGAAGGCGAAGAGCCGGTGTGGTGGTTTGGCGGCGGCTTTGACCTGACGCCCTATTACGGCAACGAAGAAGACTGCATCCACTGGCATCGCGTGGCCGAGCAGGCCTGTGCGCCGTTCGGTGCGGACGTTTACCCGCGTTATAAAGCCTGGTGCGACACCTATTTCCATATCAAGCACCGCAACGAGCCACGTGGCATCGGTGGCCTGTTTTTCGATGACTTGAACGAATGGGGCTTCGACACCTGCTTCGCCTTCATCCGCGCCATCGGTGATGCCTACATCGAGGCCTACCTGCCGATCATGCAGCGCCGCCAGGCAATGGCTTATACCGAACAGCAGCGTCAGTTCCAGGAGTTCCGCCGGGGCCGCTACGTTGAGTTCAACCTCGTCTATGACCGTGGCACCCTGTTCGGCCTGCAGTCGGGCGGGCGTACCGAGTCGATCCTGATGTCGCTGCCGCCGCAGGTGCGCTGGAGCTATGACTGGAAAGCCGAGGCCGGCAGCGAAGAAGCGCGCCTTACCGACTATTTCCTGCAGGACCGCGACTGGCTCGGCCTGGCTGCGCCCAAGGCGGCCGTGTGATGGATCGCTATGTCGTCTTCGGCAACCCTATCGGCCACAGCAAGTCACCGTTGATTCACCGCCTGTTCGCCGAGCAGACCGGCGAGCAGATGGACTACAGCACATTGCTCGCGCCGCTGGAGGATTTCATCGGCTGCGCCCGTGAGTTCTTTCAACACGGTCGTGGTGCGAATGTCACCGTGCCGTTCAAGGAAGACGCTTTCCGGCTGGCCGACAGCCTCACCGAGCGCGCCCAACGCGCCGGCGCGGTGAATACACTGAGCAAGCTGGCCGATGGCACGTTGCTGGGTGATAACACCGACGGCGCAGGCCTGGTGCGCGACCTCAGGGTCAACGCCGGGCTGGACCTGCAAGGCAAGCGTATCCTGTTGCTGGGCGCCGGTGGCGCGGTACGCGGCGCGTTGGAACCGTTGCTGGCCGAAAAACCCGCCTCACTGATCATTGCCAACCGCACCGTGGAAAAAGCCGAAGGCCTGGCCGAGCTGTTCAACGACCTGGGGCCGGTGTCCGCCAGTGGTTTCGACTGGCTGCGTGAGCCGGTGGACGTGATTATCAACGCCACGTCCGCCAGCTTGTCAGGCGACGTACCGCCGATTGCGGGCAGTTTGATCGAACCGGGCAAGACGTTCTGCTACGACATGATGTACGCCAAGGCGCCGACCGCTTTCTGTCGCTGGGCCGATGAGCAGGGTGCGGCGATAGCGATGGATGGATTGGGCATGCTGGTTGAGCAGGCGGCCGAAGCGTTCTTTCTGTGGCGCGGCGTACGCCCGGAGTCGGCGCCGGTACTGGCCGAGCTGCGCCGCCAGTTAGCCTGACATATATCCAAATGTGGGAGGGGGCTTGCCCCCGATTGCGGTCTGTCAGCTACCCATGTGTTGGCTGAAGCACCGCTACCGGGGGCAAGCCCCCTCCCACACTTTGATCGCATTAGTCTTCGAAATGGATGGGGCACCTGTCTGGCCCTTCCAGCTTCTTCAACTCTTCAACCACCTGCGGCCGGGCCCCGCGCAAGGTCAGGCTACGCCCCAACCCCGCCAACCGCCGCGCTTCCTGGTGCAGCATCTCGACCCCGGAGTAGTCGATAAAGTTGATCTGCTGCGCCTCGATCACGACCCGCTCGCCCTGCAAGCGTTGCAGGCGCACCTGCAGGTAGTGGCTGGCGCCAAAAAAGATCGAGCCACCCACGCGCAAGACATCAGAGTCACCGTCGCGCCATTGCTGCACACGGGGTTGCGAGGTGCGCTTGAGGTAGAAAAACAGCGACGCCAGCACCCCGGCATAAATGGCTGTTTGCAGCTCCAGCAGCAAGGTCGCCACACACGTCAGCGCCATCACCACGAATTCGGCGCGGCTCACGCGGTACAACGCACGGATGCCGCGGTGGTCCACCAGCCCCCAGCAGATCAACAGGATACTTGCCGCCATGCTCGGGATCGGAATGTGCGCGATCAACCCTGCGCCAAACAGCGCAAACAGCGCCACCCAGAGTGCGGAAAACACGCCGGCCAATGGCGAGCGCGCACCCGCCTCATAACTGAGACCGGAACGGGTGAAGGAACCTGCCGACAGATACCCGGAGAAAAATCCGCCGATGATATTGGATAAACCCTGGGCACGAACTTCCTGATTGGCGTCGAGCAGTTGCTGGGAACGGGCCGACAGTGAGCGAGCAATCGACAGGCTGGTCACCAGCCCCAGCATGCCCACCGCCACGGCGCTCGGCAGCAGGCGCAGGATCGTGTCCAGGTCCATGGGCAACGGGCGCAAGGGTGGCAGCTTGCCGATGAACGAACTGACCAACGCCACCTGCCCGAACAGCGCCGGCCACAGCCATGTGGCGAGGCTGCCCAGGGCCAGGGCGATCAACAGGCTCGGCCAACGTGGCACCAGGTATTTGAGCAGTGCGCCGACCAGCAAGGTGCCCAGGCCCAGGATGAGCGAGGCGCGGTCCCACTCGCCGGCATGCTCGAGCAGCGCCAGCAGGCTGTTGATCGCGGTGGCCTGGCTCGGCAGGTCCAGCCCCAGCAGGTTGGGCAACTGCCCCAGAGCGATGACCACCGCGGCACCAAGAGTGAAACCGAGCACCACGGAATGGGAGATGAAATTCACCAGCGCGCCGAAGCGCAGCAGGCCCAGCAACCACTGGAACACGCCGGCGAGGACGGTCAGCAGCAGGATCAAGGTGATGTAATCCTGGGAACCCGGCACCGCCAGCGGGCTGATACTGGCGTAAAGCACGATGGAAATGGCTGCCGTAGGACCGCAGATCAGGTGCCAGGACGAGCCCCACAGGCACGCGATCAACACCGGAATGATGGCCGCGTACAGCCCGTATTCCGGTGGGAGCCCGGCGATCAGTGCGTAGGCAATCGACTGTGGCAGCGCGAGCACGGCCCCGCTGAGGCCGACGACGGCATCCCGGCCGACGCTGGCGCGGGTTTGGCGCGGCAGCCATTTGAGGAATGGGACCAGTGTGTGGCGGTTGGGCCGGGGCATCGCAGGCTCGGATTAAAGGTTGTGCTCAGGGTATCAGTACACATTCATCCTTGTGGGAGGGAGCAAGCCCCCTCCCACATTTGAATCGTGGTGTGTCTTAGAGGTTGGCTTTTACCGCTGCCAACGCATCCTTGCCATCCAGGGTTTTCACGCCTTCCAGCCACTTGTCCAATACCGCCGGGTTGGCCTTGATCCACGCCTTGGCAGCTTCGGCATTGCTGACCTTGTTGTTGGCCACGTCAGCCATGATGCTGTTCTCCATGTCCTGGGTGAAACTCAGGTTGGTCAGCAGTTTTCCCACATTCGGACAGGCTTGCGCATAGCCTTTGCGGGTCAAGGTATAGACGCTGCCGGTGCTGCCGAAATACTGCTCGCCGCCTGTGAGGTAGTGCATTTTCAGCTGCACGTTCATGGGGTGCGGCGTCCAGCCGAGGAAGGTGACGAAGCGCTGTTTCTTCACCGCTCGCGAAACTTCGGCGAGCATTGCCTGTTCACTCGACTCCACCAGCTTCCACTGGCCGAGGTCAAAGTCATTCTTCTTGATGATCTCCTGCAGCGAGATATTCGCCGGCGCGCCGGAGCCGATGCCGTAGATCTTCTTGCCGAACCGGTCGGCGAATTTATTCAGGTCGGCAAAATCATGCACGCCCGCGTCCCACACGTAGTCCGGCACGGCGAGGGTGAACTCGGTGCCGTCGAGGTTCTTGGCCAGTTGCACGACATCGCCATTGGCCACGAACTTGTCGTAGAAGCCCTGCTGCGCCGGCATCCAGTTGCCCATGAATACGTCAACCTGGCCATCCTTGAGCCCGCCAAAGGTAATTGGCACGGCCAGGGTGTCGACCTTGGCCGTGTAGCCCATGCCGGTCAGCAGAAAACCGGTGATGGCGTTGGTCGCCGCAATGTCGCTCCAACCGGGATCGGCCATTTTCACCGTTTCGCAACTCGAGTCCGCAAATGCATTGGCGCTGCTCAACGCCAGGATGCCCAGCACTACCGTTAACTTTTGCATGGCCTTCCCTCTGTATTTTTTAGTGTTGGCAGGGTTGTGGATAACGTGCCTTGCGCTCCAGGTCGTCGAGGTCGATATGGTTGCGCATGTACTGCTGACTGGCGTCCACCAGTGGCTGGTGATCCCAGCTCTTGAGCTTGCCCTGGGTCAGAGCTTCGAACACCAGGCGACGGCGGCGTTGGCTGGCGAGCACCTGTTGGTGGATCGCCGGGATGTCCCACTTGGCCCGCGCCTCGTTTAAAAACGCCTCGAACAGTGGCCGGTGCTCCGGTGACTGGCTGAGGTTCTCCCGCTCGTGCGGGTCGTTGTGTACATCGAACAGTAGACAAGGGTCGTCTTCGCTGTAGATGAATTTGTAGGCGCCCCGGCGAATCATCATCAGCGGGCTGATGGTGCCTTCGGCCATGTATTCGCCAAACACTTCGTCGTGCCCACCCTCGCCTTGCAAGTGTGGCAGCAGCGAACGGCCATCCAGGGGCAGGCGCGGGTCCAGCTCGCCGCCGGCCAACTCCACCAGGGTGGGCAACAGGTCGGCGGTCGAGACGGCCTGGGTCACACGGCGCACCGCAAATTGCCCCGGCGCACTGATCAACAACGGCACGCGGGCGGCCATTTCGAACCAGTGCATTTTGTACCAGAGGCCGCGCTCGCCCAGCATGTCGCCGTGGTCGCCGGAGAAAATGATGAGGGTGTCCTCGGCCAGGCCGGTGTCTTCCAGGGTTTGCAGCAGCTTGCCGACGTTGCTGTCGATGTAGCTGCATGCGCCGAAATAGGCACGCCGTGCATCGCGGATCTTATCCACAGGCAGCGGCTTGTCCCACAGGTCGTAGACCTTGAGCAAGCGCTGGGAGTGCGGGTCGAGATCGCCCTGGGGCGGCGTTGCTGGCAGGGGAATGTCGCTGTCGTCGTACAGGTCCCAGAATGGTTTGGGAATGGTGTACGGATCGTGGGGGTGGGTCATCGACACGGTCAGGCAGAACGGCCGATCACCGTCTTCGCGAATATGGTCGAACAGGTACTGCTGGGCCTTGAACACCACTTCTTCGTCGAAATCCAGCTGGTTGGTGCGCACGCATGGCCCGGCTTGCAGCACCGAGGCCATGTTGTGATACCAGGTGGGGCGTACATCCGGTTCGTCCCAGTTCACCGCCCAGCCATAGTCGGCCGGGTAGATATCGCTGGTCAGGCGCTCTTCATAGCCGTGCAACTGGTCGGGACCGCAGAAGTGCATCTTGCCCGACAGCGCGGTGCGGTAGCCGAGGCGACGCAGGTAGTGGGCGTAGGTCGGCACATCGGCGGGAAAATCCGCCGCGTTGTCGTAGGCGCCAATCTTGCTCGGCAACTGGCCGCTGACCAGCGTAAAGCGCGAAGGCGCGCACAGCGGGCTGTTGCAATAGGCGGCGTCGAAGACCACGCCCTGTTCGGCGAGGCGGCTCAGGTTCGGCAATTTGATCGGGGAAGGCCCGTAGAATGGCAGCATCGGCGCGGCCATTTGATCGGCCATAATGAAAAGAATGTTCTTGCGCTTCATGGTTTCTCGGCATTCCATAGGCAGTGTTTATGCCAATGAGCATGCGGGCCGCTGAAAACGTGGTAAAGCCCATGAAAGACAATGTCTAGGATAAGCACAGCTTATGTATGAAGCGCTCGGTGACCTCCCCCTCGATCTGCTGCGCGCATTCGAAGCGGCTGCGCGGCAGCGCAGTTTTACCGCCGCCGCAATAGAGCTGGGCACCACCCAACCGGCGATCAGTCAACAGATCAAACGGCTTGAAGAGCAGTTGGCGATCCGCTTGTTCGACCGCATCTACCGTGGCATCGAATTGACCGACGCAGGCGCCCTGTTGTTCGAACACGTGCAAGCCGGCCTGCAAACCATCAACCTGGGCCTGAGCACCGTCACCCGGCAGGACCAGCACGAAGTGCTGCAAGTGGCCACCGACTTCGCCTTTGCCGCCTACTGGCTGATGCCGCGCCTGCATCGGTTCCACGAGGCCAACCCGCAGGTTGACGTGAGCCTGGTGACCAGCGAGCGCAACCACGCCAGCCTGCGCAGCGACATCGACGTGGCGGTGCTGTTTGGCGATGGCCGTTTCAAGCAAGGCGGCAGCCTCTGGTTGTTCAACGAGGAAGTGTTCCCGGTGTGCAGCCCGCAGTGGCTCAAGAACCAGGCCACAGCGCTGACGGTGCAGACCCTGCCGGACTACCCCCTGCTGCACTTGCGCCAGGAAAACAGCCGCCAATGGTTCGATTGGGCCGGTGTGTTTCGCGAGCTGGGTATCAGCGCCGCGCCCACCCCTGGCCAGTTGCGTTTCGACAATTACACGCTGCTGATTCAGGCGGCTATTGCCGGCCAGGGCGTCGCGATCGGCTGGCGCCACCTGGTGGACAACCTGCTGGAGCAGAACTGGCTGTGCAGGCCGATCAGCGACACGGTGGTCTCGCGCTTCGGCTATTACGTGGTGCAGCCACAGCGCAAGCGCCGCGGGCAGTTGGTCGAACGGTTTGTCGATTGGCTGGTGGCGGAGCAGGCCAGCAGTGCGCAGTCATTGACCGGACTGGCCCTGCCGTCGATTGCGGTCTAGGATCGGCGCACAGTGGATCCGGAGTCCGTCATGCAACGTATCAAGGGCTATCACGCCCATATCTACTTCGATGCCAGCACCCTCGACCAGGCGCGCACCTTGTGTGAAGACGCGGCGGCGCTGTTCCCGCTGCGCATGGGGCGTGTGCATGAGCGTGCGGTGGGCCCGCACCCGGACTGGAGCTGCCAGTTGGCATTCGAGCCGGAATACATTGGCGTGGTGCTGCCGTGGCTGGCGCTGCACCGCGATGGTCTGGTGGTGTTCCTGCACCCCGAGACGGGCGATGACCTGAAGGACCACACCGATTACGCGATCTGGATGGGTGCGATGCGCGAGCTGGACTTGACTGTTTTTTAACCTGTTTACATTGATGCAATGTTCATTTTCTCAAGGAAATGTAAGATTTTACGCATCATCCTCCCAATATATGGGATTGATATTTATATATTGAGATATTACAAAGCTTAGGTTTATATTCGCCCATCTGCTTTTTTCAGCACCCACTCATTTCAGGTGAAGCGATGCAGGCGCAATTGATCGCGCTCGATTGGGGAACCAGCTCCCTTCGTGCTTACAAACTAGGCCCCGCCGGCGTGGTGCTGGAACAACGCTCACTGGCGTCGGGCATCATGCATTTGCCCAGCGAGCCGCGTGACATTGCAGGCGTGCGCTGCAGCAATGGTTTCGAGCTGGCCTTCGACACCGCCTGTGGGGACTGGCTCGACGCCCAGCCCGACCTGCCGGTGATTGCCTGCGGCATGGTCGGCAGCGCACAGGGTTGGAGCGAAGCGGCTTATCGCAACACCCCGGTGGATGTGGCGAGCCTGGGCCAGGCGCTGCATAAGGTGCGTAGCGTGCGTGGGGTTGATGTGCATATCGTGCCGGGCGTGATCGAGCAGGGCGGCCTGCCCAATGTGATGCGCGGCGAAGAAACCCAGGTGCTCGGTGTGCTGCGAGGGCTTGCGAGCGACGTACTGATTGGCCTGCCGGGCAGCCATTCCAAATGGGTCGAGGTCGTCGAAGGCTGTATCACTCACTTCGACACCTTCATGACCGGTGAGCTGTTCGCCGTCTTGAGCCAGCACAGCATCCTGGGGCGTACCCAGCAATCATCGGAACATTTCCAGACCGAGGCGTTTGACCGCGGCGTGCATGTGGCGCTTTCGGCAGATGGCCGGCGCGGTGTGCTCTCGACGCTGTTCAGTGCCCGCACCCTTGGCCTGACTGCCCAACTGACGCCCGAGCAGCAGCCTGACTACCTGTCCGGCCTGTTGATCGGTCATGAACTGGCCGGTTTATCCGACAACGCAAAATCCAAGCCGATCGTCCTGGTCGGTGCCGCCCCCCTCTGCGCCCGCTATCAACGTGCCCTCGCGCTGTGCGGCTTCACCGACGTCAGCCTGGCGCAGGCCGCCAGCGAGCGCGGTTTGTGGCAACTGGCCGTGGCGGCCGGGCTCACTCAACCTGTAACGGAGGCCTGACATGCTTAAAACAGCACTCGCACAAAACGGTCTGATCGCGATCCTGCGCGGTGTGCGCCCGGACGAAGCCGAGGCCGTCGGCCAGGCGCTGTACCAGGCCGGTTTTCGCGTCATCGAAGTGCCGCTTAACTCGCCGGACCCCTACACCAGCATCCGCATCCTGCGCGACAGTCTGCCCGCCGATTGCCTGATTGGTGCCGGTACGGTGCTGACGCCCGAGCAGGTCGAGCAGGTCAAGGCCGCCGGCGGCCAGGTGATCGTGATGCCCCACAGCGATGCCAGGGTATTGCGGGCGGCGAAAGCGGCGGGCTTGTATCTGTCGCCGGGCGTCGCCACGCCGACCGAAGCCTTTGCCGCACTGGCCGAAGGCGCCGACGTATTGAAACTGTTTCCGGCCGAGCAAATGGCCCCGGCGGTGATCAAGGCGTGGCTTGCGGTATTGCCGGCGGGCACGTTGCTGCTGCCGGTGGGCGGTATCACGCCGGACAATATGCAAGTGTTCACCGACGCCGGTGCCAAAGGCTTCGGGCTGGGGTCCGGCTTGTTCAAGCCGGGTATGACCGTCGAGCAGGTTGCGAGCCGCGCCCAGGCTTATGTCGCGGCCTGGAAAGCTTTGAGCTGACTTCAAGTTCCGCGCCTGCTGGCGCTGCATCTATAAGAGAGACAACAGATGAAAATCACCAAACTGACGACCTTCATCGTCCCGCCGCGCTGGTGCTTCCTCAAGGTCGAAACCGACCAGGGCGTCACCGGCTGGGGTGAGCCCGTGGTTGAAGGTCGCGCCCACACCGTGGCCGCTGCCGTCGAAGAATTGTCCGACTACCTGATCGGTAAAGACCCACGCAATATCGAAGACATCTGGACCGTGCTCTACCGTGGCGGCTTCTACCGCGGTGGCGCTGTGCACATGAGCGCCCTGGCCGGTATCGACCAGGCGTTGTGGGACATCAAGGGCAAGGCCCTGGGCGTGTCCGTCAGCGACCTGCTGGGCGGTCAGGTGCGTGACAAGATCCGTGTGTATTCGTGGATTGGTGGCGACCGCCCGGCCGACACGGCCCGCGCGGCCAAAGAGGCTGTGGCCCGTGGTTTCACTGCGGTGAAAATGAACGGCACCGAAGAGCTGCAGTTCGTCGACAGCTTCGAAAAAGTCGACCTGGCCCTGGCCAACGTCGCTGCCGTGCGCGATGCGGTCGGCCCTAATGTCGGCATTGGCGTCGATTTTCATGGCCGCGTGCACAAGCCCATGGCCAAGGTGCTGATGAAGGAACTGGACCCGTACAAGCTGATGTTCATCGAAGAACCGGTGCTCAGCGAAAACTACGAAGCCCTCAAGGAACTGGCCCCCCTGACCAGCACCCCGATTGCCCTGGGCGAGCGCCTGTTCTCGCGCTGGGATTTCAAGCGCGTGCTCAGTGAAGGCTATGTCGACATCATTCAGCCGGATGCGTCCCACGCCGGCGGCATCACCGAAACCCGCAAGATCGCCAACATGGCCGAAGCCTACGACGTGGCCCTGGCCCTGCACTGCCCGCTGGGCCCGATTGCCCTGGCGGCCTGCCTGCAATTGGATGCGGTGTGCTACAACGCGTTTATCCAGGAACAGAGCCTGGGCATTCACTACAACGAGAGCAACGATCTGCTCGACTACGTGCGCGATCCAGGCGTGTTCGATTATGACCAGGGCTTCGTGAAGATCCCCAACGGCCCGGGCCTGGGCATCGAGATCAACGAGGAATACGTGGTCGAGCGCGCGGCCATCGGCCATCGCTGGCGCAACCCGATCTGGCGCCACGCCGACGGCAGTTTCGCCGAGTGGTGATGTTGACTGCCTGAAATGTGGTCAAAAATGTGGGAGGGGGCTTGCCCCCGATGGCGGTGGAACAGCCAGTACATCAGTGGATGACACACCGCAATCGGGGGCAAGCCCCCTCCCACATTTGATCCGGTTTCTTCAGTCAGCTCAGTTTTTCAGACCTCAATAAACATAAAAAGAGGCACCTCCCCATGCACCCTGAATCCCTCACCGGACAGGCTTCTTTAGTCACGCCCAGCCGAAAGCGCTTTTTCATCATGGTGCTGCTGTTCATCACCGTGGTGATCAACTACCTCGACCGCAGTAACCTGTCGATTGCCGCCCCGGCGCTGACCAGCGAGCTGGGCATCGACCCGGTCCATGTCGGACTGATTTTCTCGGCGTTCGGCTGGACCTACGCTGCGATGCAGATCCCTGGCGGCTGGCTGGTCGACCGTGTGCCCCCGCGCATTCTCTACACCGCCGCCCTGCTGTTGTGGTCCATCGCCACCGTCATGCTCGGCTTTGCCGCCAGCTTCATTGCGTTGTTTGTGCTGCGCATGGCGGTCGGCGCCCTGGAAGCACCGGCCTACCCGATCAACAGCCGAGTGGTGACCACCTGGTTTCCCGAGCGTGAGCGCGCCACGGCGATTGGCGTTTACACCTCCGGCCAGTTTGTCGGGCTGGCGTTTCTCACCCCCGTGCTCGCCTGGCTGCAGCATGCATTCGGCTGGCACATGGTGTTCGTCGCCACCGGTGGCGTCGGTATCTTATGGGCGCTGATCTGGTACGCGGTATACCGCGAGCCAAAGGATTTCAAAGGCGCCAACGCGGCGGAAATCCAGTTGATCCGTGAGGGCGGCGGCCTAGTGGATATGCAGGAAAAAGCCAACAAGGCACCGTTCAGTTGGGTCGACCTGGGCATTGTGCTGAGCAAGCGCAAGTTGTGGGGCATCTACCTGGGGCAGTTCTGCCTGAACTCCACCCTGTGGTTTTTCCTGACCTGGTTCCCGACCTACCTGGTGAAGTACCGCGGCATGGACTTCATCAAGTCCGGTCTGCTCGCCTCACTGCCGTTTCTGGCGGCGTTCGTCGGGGTGCTGTGCTCCGGGATTTTTTCCGACTGGCTGATTCGCCGGGGCGCGTCGGTAGGCTTTGCGCGCAAATTGCCGATCATCGGCGGGCTGCTGATTTCCACGGCGATCATCGGCGCCAACTACGTGGATTCCACCGCCTGGGTGATTGCGTTCCTGGCGGTAGCGTTCTTCGGCAATGGCCTGGCGTCGATCACCTGGTCGCTGGTGTCCACGCTTGCGCCTGCACGTTTGCTGGGGCTGACCGGTGGCGTGTTCAATTTCATCGGCAACCTGTCGGCCATTGCCACGCCGATCGTGATTGGTTTTCTCGCCAGCGGTGATTCGTTTGCCCCGGCCATCACCTATATCGCGGTGCTGGCGTTGCTGGGCGCGCTTTCCTACGTGTTGCTGGTGGGCAAGGTCGAGCGGATTGAGCTGTGAAACAAGGCGACCCTGGGGTCGCCTTCCTTACCTGTTCACGGCACGGACATCTCGTTACGGAACACGTTGTGCGGGTCCCAATGCCGCTTGGTGCGGCGCAGGCGGCTTTCGATCATGAGGTCGGGGACGAAAATCTTGTACCAGTACGGGTTTTTCGGCCTGGCCGGGTTGCCGTCCTCATGAGTCATGTCCAGGTCCGGATAGTTGATATAGCAGCCCTCGAACTGGTCATTGAGGGGCACACCCTGGTCATTGGCGAAGGCGTTGAAAAACAGTCCCTGAATCCATCGGGCGTGGGCCTGGTCCGCCGCCTCGCCGGCCTCCTGCCAATAGCACTGCGGTTGCCACTTCAGGTAGGACGAGCGCTGTGAGGCCGACGACTCCTTGCGAACCGCCGGTGTGGCCTCGTTGATGCGCCCGCCAAACGACTGGATTTGTATCAGGCTCTGGGTCAGGTATTGATCGGGGTCGTCCCAGTGCAGCGTGTCCCAGATCGCCTGGAGCACCTGAGGGGTGAATTCGCCCTTCTGGTAGGCCGACTTGTAGCGCCCGCGCAGATTGTCCCCTGAACCATTTAAGGTTTGCTGGCACACCAGCCAATCCAGGCGTCGCGTGGCCGCTAATGCGTCAGGCAATGCTTTGATGGCGCGTCCGCTGGCACCGCCGCTTGGCATATGCACGATGTAAAACGGCACCAGGCATTCCGTCGCGGGCAGGCCAATGGCAGCGAGCATTTTGGCGACGAAATCTTCAAAGGGCGCCTGATCTTCCAGCCCTCCAGCCCGATCAACGTAGTGAACGCCCAGGGTCACATTGCCGGTGTTTGGGTGGCGCATCTCCAGCTTGGTCGCCAACCCCCACGTGTCGGGATTGCTCTGGTTAACGGCGAACCAGTCTTGATAGGCGATAAGCAGATTGTCGAGCCTGGACTTCTCGGTCAGCAGCGACCAGTCCCATTCCAGCGCCAGCCAGAGCACCTCCTTCGGCGCCTCGGGCAATGCCTTGAAGTAATAGCTGGTGATGATGCCGAACTGACCGCCGCCTGCGCCGCAACACGCCGCGAAGAGGTCCAGCTCGTCAGGGTCTGTGCTGTCTCGCGAGACATGCACGGGTGTCAGTCCGCTGCCCTGTGCATTGGGCACCAACATGTCCACGCCGTGCAGCCAATCGCACACCAGGCCATGTTTGCGTGACAGCAACCCATAGCCGCCTCCGCAGATATGCCCGCCCAGGCCTACCGAATAGCACGAGCCGCCCGGCAGTGTTTTATTGGCCAGCTTGTACAACCTGACATAGGCGTCCCAATTCTGCGCACCGGCCTCCAGGCGAAAGCTGTAGCGTTCGGGCCGCGCGGGCACCAGCGCGGAAGCGAGTTGCCCGTCGGCAGCGTAGACCACTTGATTCAGCGGGCTGATATCCAGAATCGATAGCACCTCGTCGCTGTTGCCGGGCATCCTGTTGGAGACGAAACCTTCGTAGCAGTGACCACCGCTTCGAACCGTTATACGGCCGTGGGTGATCGCCAGCGCCTCGGCGGCGGCGTCGATGATGTCCTGGGGACTGTGGCACAGGTAGATACGATTCGCGCCATTGGGCGACGACTCACCCTGTACGTTGCCCAATGGCCAACGCAGGTTGAAGCCTTTCTGCAAGGTGGAATGACGGGGGTCTGAAGACGTGATGAGATCAAATGCCATGATGTACTCCTTAAGAGCCAAAGATGACTTCTGATGCAGCTAACTTAACGACCGGGAGGCAAGAACTGCGGGGGCTTGCAGAGGCAGTTAGACGACAAGAGGCATGAAGTGCTTGTGGGGTGACGGCATGTCACCCCACAAGCCTAGCGCAAGAATCCAGACGGGCGCGCTTACCGACGAGCGTTACGTACGCCTTCGGACAGCGCCGCGCAATGGCTCAATACGCCGTCGATGGCTTGCTGGTCGCTGGCGGCGTTGGCGATGTGATCGATCAGCGCAGAGCCCACCACCACACCGTCCGCCAGACGCGCAATGGCCGCCGCTTGCTCCGGAGTACGGATACCGAAGCCGATGCTGATCGGCAGATCGGTATGACGACGCAGGCGCTTCACGGCTTCTTCGACGTGCTCCAGGGTCGCCGCGCCGGCACCGGTCACGCCCGCTACCGACACGTAGTACACAAAGCCGGAGCTGCCGTTGAGCACTGTTGGCAGGCGTACGTCGTCAGTGGTCGGCGTGGTCAGGCGGATGAAGTCGATACCCGCCGCCTGGGCCGGATCGCACAGTTCACCGTTGTGTTCAGGCGGCATGTCCACCACGATCAGCCCGTCTACGTCCGCTTCCTTGGCGTCGGTAATGAATTGCGGCACACCGTACTTGTGGATCGGGTTGAAGTAGCCCATCAACACCAGGGGCGTGTCGTTGTTGTCTTTGCGGAACTCGCGAACCATCTGCAGGGTTTTCGCCAGGTTCTGCCTGGCCTCCAGCGCGCGGATGTTGGCCAATTGGATGGCCGGGCCATCGGCCATCGGGTCGGTGAAGGGCATGCCCAACTCGATCACGTCGGCTCCGGCAGCGGGCAGGCCTTTGAGGATGGCCAGCGAGGCGTCATAACCCGGGTCGCCGGCAGTGACGAAGGTCACCAGGGCGGCGCGGTTCTGCTCTTTGAGTTGCGCGAAGCGCGTCTGCAGGCGGCTCATCAATGTTTCTCCTGCTGGGACTGTTCCATATGGTGCATGACGGTCTGCATGTCTTTGTCGCCTCGGCCGGACAGGTTGATCACCATCAGGTGCTCCTTGGGCAGGGTCGGTGCGCGTTTGAATACTTCGGCCAGGGCGTGCGCGCTTTCCAGCGCCGGAATGATCCCTTCGAGGCGGCAGCATTTGTGGAAAGCATCGAGGGCTTCATCGTCGGTCACCGAGGTGTACTGGACACGGCCGATGTCGTGCAACCAGGCGTGCTCAGGGCCGATGCCGGGGTAATCCAGGCCTGCGGAAATCGAGTGCGCGTCGATGATCTGGCCGTCATCGTCCTGCAGCAGGAAGGTGCGGTTGCCGTGCAGTACGCCGGGCACCCCGCCATTGAGGCTGGCGGCGTGCTTGCCGGTTTCGATGCCATGACCGGCCGCTTCAACGCCGATGATCTCGACGCTGGTGTCATCCAGGAACGGGTGGAACAAGCCCATGGCATTGGAGCCGCCGCCGATGCACGCCACCAGGCTGTCTGGCAGGCGGCCTTCCTGGGCTTGCAATTGGTCGCGGGTTTCCTTGCCGATCACGGCCTGGAAATCACGCACCATGGCCGGGTACGGGTGCGGGCCGGCCACGGTGCCGATCAGATAGAAAGTGCTGTCGACATTGGTGACCCAGTCACGCAGGGCCTCGTTCATCGCGTCCTTCAGGGTGCCGGTGCCGGCGACCACCGGGATCACTTCTGCGCCCAGCAGCTTCATGCGAAACACGTTGGCCTGTTGGCGTTCGATGTCGGTGGTGCCCATGTAGATCACGCATTGCAGGCCAAAGCGCGCAGCGACGGTGGCAGTGGCCACACCGTGCATGCCGGCGCCGGTCTCGGCGATGATGCGTTTCTTGCCCATGCGCCGTGCCAGCAGGATCTGGCCGATGCAGTTGTTGATCTTGTGCGCGCCGGTGTGGTTCAGCTCTTCGCGCTTGAGGTAGATCTTGGCGCCGCCGCAGAACTCGGTCAGGCGTTCAGCGAAGTACAGCGGGCTTGGACGCCCGACGTAGTCGCGCTGGAAGTAGGCCAACTCCTCGTTGAATGCCGGATCGATCTTGGCCGCTTCGTATTCCCGGGCCAGCTCGAGGATCAACGGCATCAGGGTTTCAGCGACGTAGCGGCCGCCGAACGCGCCAAACAGGCCGTTGACGTCGGGGCCGTTGCGCAGGTCGGTCTGGGACTGAGTCATGGGACGCTCCAGGAAAGAAAGAGGGCGGAAAACAATGAGGACCACTCTACCCCTGCCGCTACGGACTGAAAACCGATAAGATCGCCGTAACCTGTCAGGAAAACTCACAGATGAGCCGAGACCTTCCGCCGCTCAATGCGCTGCGCGCATTTGAAGCCACCGCCCGCCTGAGCAGCGTCAGCCAGGCTGCAGAGCAATTGCACGTCACCCATGGCGCTGTCAGCCGCCAGTTGAAGGTGCTGGAAGAACACTTGGGTGTCAGCCTGTTCGTCAAGGACGGGCGTGGCCTTAAACTCACAGATTCCGGAGCGAGGTTGCGTGACGCCAGCGCCGAAGCGTTCGAGCGCCTGCGCGATGTGTGTGCCGAACTCACCCAGCACAGCGCCGACGCGCCGTTTGTATTGGGGTGTTCGGGCAGCTTGCTGGCACGCTGGTTGATACCGCGTCTGGGACGCTTGAATGCCGATTTGCCGGACTTGCGTCTGCATCTGTCGGCGGGTGACGGTGATCTCGATCCCCGCCGCCCCGGCCTCGATGCCTTGCTGGTATTCGCCGAGCCGCCTTGGCCGGCGGATATGCAGGTGTACGAGCTGGCCAGCGAGCGCATCGGCGCCGTCATGAGTCCACGCTTCGCCGGCTATGAGCGGCTGCGCCAGGCACCGGCCCAAGCCTTGCGTGGCGAACCTCTCTTACACACCACATCACGTCCACAAGCCTGGCCCAGTTGGGCGCAGCAACACGGGGTCGAGCCCGGCGCGCTGAAACTCGGCCAGGGTTTTGAACATTTGTATTATTTGCTGGAGGCGGCGGTGGCAGGACTGGGCGTGGCGATTGCGCCACAACCGCTGGTGGCGGAGGACCTGCGCGCGGGTCGGCTGGTGGCGCCGTGGGGCTTCAGTAAAACCCCGGCGCACCTGGCGTTGTGGCTACCCAAGCGCGCCGCAGATGGGCGCGCCGGGCAATTGGCGCAGTGGCTCAAGACTGAGCTGGCGCGCCAACCTGTTTAGTCGCCGCGTTTGCACAGCAGGTAGGCTGCCAGCAGACCCAGGGCACCGACGGCAACGCCGGCGGTGGTCCATGGGTGCTCTTGTGCGTAATCGCGAGTGGCAACGCCGGTTTCGCGGATTTTGACTTTGCTTTCTTCGTAGGCGTCGCTGATCAGGTGGCGCGAGTGCTTGAGGGCATTCTCGGCATTGCTTTTCAGGGCCTTCAGCGTTTTGCGCGACTCATCGGATGCGTCGTCCTTGAGGCTCTCGAGGGATTTGAGCAGGCTCGAAATCTCGGCTTCCATGCTTTCCAGCGACGCTTTGCGTAAAGAAGTGTTGGCCATTTGGACATCTCCTGAAGTGATTGAGTGGCGTGTGTAGATACCGACTGCGGCCGTTTCAGAAAGTGCATTAAATCTGAACTTTCGTGGCCGAGCGGTCGCCTCAAGCAGTACGAATATTCACTGCTAGTCTTGATTGACGACCTACAGGAGAAACACCATGAGCGAACATCACACCTACAAGAAAGTCGAATTGGTGGGCTCATCCACCACCACCATCGAAGATGCGATCCAGAATGCCCTGGCCGAAGCCAGCAAAAGCCTCAAGCATCTGGAATGGTTTGAAGTGACTGAAACCCGTGGTCATATCGAGGATGGCAAGGTCGCGCACTATCAGGTCACCCTGAAGGTGGGATTCCGAATTGCCAGTAGTTGATCGGGCACGCGGAACTTTGACCGCTGGCCGATTGCCATAACCTGCGCTACACCCAATGCATGCCGACGCCCTGAGCGTCGGCATGCTCTTTTCGACCAGCGCAAGGAAAGTATCGGATGAAGAAGTTTCTGTTGGCGGTAGGTTTGTTGAGCATTGCAGGCACGGCCCTGGCGGCGGGCAAGCCTTGTGAAGAGCTCAAAGACGAACTCGCGGCAAAGCTCGATGCCAAGGGCGTTCAGCACTATTCGCTGGATGTTGTGGATAAAGGCGCAGCCGCCGATGGCCAAGTGATTGGCAGTTGCGAAGGCGACACCAAGGAAATCGTCTACAAGCGCGGTTAATCCCGTGTTGCAGACATAAAAAACCGACGCAGGCGCGTCGGTTTTTTTTCGCCTGGGGTTTAGCCCTTCATCACCTGCGCCAGCAGCTCGTAGGAATGAATCCGGTCGGCGTGCTCATACAGGTCGCAGGTAAAGATCAGTTCGTCGGCGCCGGTCTGTTCGATCAGCACCTCCAGTTTGGCGCGGATCTTCGCCGGGCTGCCCACCATCGCCAGGCCGAGGAAACTGCCCACCGCTTCTTTCTCGTGGGGCAGCCACAGGCCGTCCATGGTTTTTACCGGTGGGCGCTGCACCAGGCTTTGCCCGCGCATCAGCGCGAGGATGCGCTGGTACACCGAGGTGGCCAGGTAGTCCGCCTGTTCGTCGGTGTCAGCGGCGACCAGCGGAATGCCGAGCATCACGTAGGGCTTGTCCAGCACCGCCGAAGGCTTGAAGTGATTGCGGTACACCCGAACCGCTTCATGCATCAGGCGCGGTGCGAAATGTGAGGCGAAGGCGTAGGGCAAGCCACGTTCACCAGCCAATTGCGCACTGAACAGACTCGAGCCCAGCAACCATACCGGCACGTTGGTGCCGGTGCCCGGGACTGCGATCACCCGCTGATCGGGCGTACGCGGGCCGAGATAGGCCATCAGTTCGGCCACGTCTTGCGGGAAGTCGTCCGCGCTGCCGGAGCGTTCACGGCGCAGGGCGCGGGCGGTCATCTGATCGGAACCGGGCGCGCGGCCCAGGCCCAGGTCGATACGGCCAGGGTACAGGCTCTCCAGGGTGCCAAACTGCTCGGCGATCACCAGCGGCGCGTGGTTGGGCAGCATCACCCCGCCGGAGCCGACGCGGATAGTCGAGGTCCCACCGGCCAGGTAGCCCAGCAATACCGAGGTAGCCGAGCTGGCGATACCGTCCATATTGTGGTGCTCAGCCACCCAGAAACGGTTATAGCCGAGCTTTTCCACGTGCTGGGCAAGGTCCAGGGAATTGCGTAACGATTGCGCCGCACTGCCGTTGGCGCGTACGGGCACCAGGTCGAGGGTCGAGAACTTCACGTCGGACAGCGATTTCATAGCCTGCTTCTCCAATAGGGGCGCAGGCTTCTTAGACGAACCAAAACCTGCCGCTTCATGTGCATGGTCTATGCAATGAGGGCATATACCCGAGATTCAATAGCAGCCATGAAATTTCCTACTTATTTGGTAGGTCTTTCCGACAAGATGAACTTTGCGACGGCGTCTATCCTCAGAACCTTACTGACGCAAAATCACCGTTCGAGGAGAAAGCTATGAGTATCGTTAAAAAGGCATCCGCGCATTGGGAAGGCGATCTGAAGACTGGCCTGGGTTCGATTTCCACCGAGACCGGCGTGCTGCGCGAAGCGCCCTATGGCTTCAAGGCCCGCTTCGAAGGCGGCAAGGGCACCAACCCTGAAGAACTGATTGGTGCGGCCCACGCCGGCTGCTTCTCCATGGCGTTTTCCATGATTCTCGGCGATGCAGGCCTTAAGGCTGACAGCATCGACACCGAAGCCCAGGTGACACTCGACCAGGTCGAGGGCGGTTTTGCGATTACCGCTGTGCATCTGGTGCTTAAAGCCAAGATTCCGGGCGCCAGCCAGGCGCAGTTCGACGAACTGAGCAAAAAGGCTAAGGAAGGGTGCCCAGTGTCCAAAGTGCTGAATGCAACCATCACCCTGGATGCCACGCTCCTGAACTAACCCTTGGACTGTGTGGGAGGGGGCTTGCCCCCGATAGCGGTGGGTCAGCCGAAGAAATTTAGCTGATCCACCGCTATCGGGAGCAAGCCCCCTCCTACATTTTGTTCTGCGTTAAATCAGAACTCGTGTTTCATAAATGTGGTCCTATAGCCTATGCAGCCTAGACGCACACCCGTGCGCAATGCATTCAGGGAGCTACACACATGAAACGTTTTGCTTTGGCGGTCATCTGCGGCGTATTGGCCACTTCGGCCATGGCCGCGCCAAAAGACTGCGAAGAGCTGCGCAAAGAAATCGAAGTCAACATCCAGGCCAAGGCGATCCCGTCCTACACCCTGGAAATCATCACCGCCGAAGAAGCCAAGAAGCATGACAGCGCCATGATTGTCGGTTCCTGCGAAAACGGCACCAAGCGCATCATCTACCAGAAGAACAACGACTGATCAGATGCAGTTCACGCTGCGCTCTTCGGCCAGCAATTGCCGCGCCGGGTCGTACAGGCGGATGTTGGGCGTGAAGGCCAATGAGCGCCCTTCCAGTATGTAGCGTTGGCCGGCCTGGAAATGGTCGTACTGCAAGGTCATGAAGCAGGTTCGATACATCATCTGGCTCAGCCCCCCCAACCCTCCTCCGGCGGGCACTTCGAAGTCGAAGCGCACCATCAGTTCGTGGGCCCCGGGCGGCATTTGGAAATAGCGCCCGTCTTCGAGGTTTTTCCCGTCCAGGCGCTGAGCCATGACCAATTTGGCGCCCGGGGTTGGCGTGGTGAAATCGACCCAGGCCTGTTGCGGGTCGACGGGCGGGATCGGCGTCGATGCGCAAGCGCTGAGCAACAGGGCGGCGACGGGGTACAAAAGCTGGCGCATGGCAGGAACTCAACGCGAGAAGATATTTTGAGTATAAACACGCCATCACGTGGAACCTTCAAATTCGATTCAAGCGTACCCAGGAGCAGTCGCGGCATGATCAGGCGTTTTCTTCCTGGGTTGCTGGTGATGCTGCTCAGCGGCTGCTCCAGCGTCGGTTACTACGGCCAGTTAGCCAGTGGCCAATGGCAACTGCTGCGGGCGCGGGAACCGGTGGCCGAGGTCATCGCCGATCCGGCTCGTCCGCAAGGGTTGCGTGAGCATCTGCTTCAATCCCAGAAGGCCCGTGCGTTCGCCAGCGAACAGCTGCACTTGCCCGACAATCAAAGCTACCGGCTGTATGCCGATATTGGTCGACCCTATGTGGTGTGGAATGTCTTCGCCACGCAGGAATTTTCTTTGTCAGCGCAAAACCACTGCTTCCCCATCGCCGGTTGCGTGGCCTATCGCGGCTACTACAGCCAGGGCGCGGCGCGTGGCGAGGCGGCATTGCTGCGCCAACAAGGCATGGACGTGTCGATTGGCGGCGTCGAAGCCTATTCAACACTGGGCTGGTTCAATGACCCGATCATCAGTTCGATGATGAACTGGGGCGATGAACGTCTGGCCACCCTGATCTTTCACGAGCTGGCGCATCAGCGCTTCTATGTGAAGGACGACACCGAGTTCAACGAGTCATTCGCCAGCTTTGTCGAGCAGGAAGGTACGCGGCAATGGCGCGCCGCCCGTGGCCTGGCGCCGCTGAGCGATGCGACGTTGCAGCAGCGCGACCAGTTTACCCAGTTGATTCTCGCTACCCGCAAACGCTTGGAAAACCTTTACGCCCAGCCATTGGCGGCCGAGGTGATGCGCCAGGCCAAGGCCGCGCAGTTCGAGCGCCTGCGCCGTGAGTACCGCCACCTGCGCGACAGCCAGTGGGGCGGTGACAAGCGTTATGACGCGTGGATCAACCAGCCGATGAACAACGCGCGGCTGCTGCCGTTCGGGCTGTATGACCAGTGGGTACCGGCGTTTGCGGCGTTGTTTGCGCAGGAAGGGCGGGATTGGGTGAGGTTCTATGGAGCGGTGGAGAAGTTGGGCGGGTTGCCGGTTGAGCAGCGCAGGGCGGCGTTGAGGCAGTTGGAGAAGGTTGACCAGTAGGGCCTCATCGGGGGCAAGCCCCCTCCCACAATTGACCTGTGTACACCGCTCAAAATGTGGGAGGGGCGGTGCGACGATTCGACTTGCCCCCGATGGCGGCCTCAAGTCCGCCGCAAAAACGCCTGATGCATTTCTGCCAACGTCTCAAAATGCCAGGTCGGCGCTTCGGCATTCAGCTCTTCAAAGCTGCCAAACCCATAGCCTACCGCCACCGAGTCGAGCCCATTGCTGCGCGCGCCGATCAGGTCATGCTTGCGATCACCGATCATCAAGGTGGTGGCCGGGTCCAGCCGTTCTTCACGCATCAGGTGGGCGATCAGCTCGACCTTGTTGGTGCGTGTGCCATCCAGCTCGCTGCCGTAAATCACCTTGAAGTGCTTGGCAAAGTCGAAATGCCGCGCGATCTCACGGGCAAATTCCCACGGCTTGGAGGTCGCCACATACAGTTGGCGGCCCTGGCTGTTCAGTTCTTCGAGCAATGGCATCACGCCGTCGAATACCTGGTTTTCATACAGCCCCGTGACCTTGAAGCGCTCGCGATAGAAATTCACCGCCTCCCAGGCTTTGGCCTCGTCGAAGTCATAGAACTGCATGAACGCCTGCAGCAACGGTGGGCCGATGAAGTGTTCGAGCCGGGTGAGGTCCGGCTCGTCGATGCCCAGTTTGCCAAGGGCGTACTGGATCGAACGGGTGATGCCCTCGCGCGGATCGGTGAGGGTGCCGTCCAGGTCGAACAGCACGGTCTGGTGGTGCAGGGTCATTGGTCGAATCCTTGCGCGATGTGCAGGTCTTTGAGCTTCACGTAGTTCGCCGCGCTGTAGGTGAAAAAGGCACGCTCCTTGTCGGTCAGCGGGCGGACCTGTTTAACCGGACTGCCGACATACAAAAAGCCGCTGTCGAGTTTCTTGCCCGGCGGCACCAGGCTGCCGGCCCCGATGATCACGTCATCCTCCACCACGGCGCCGTCCATGACGATGCTGCCCATGCCGATCAGGATGCGGCTGCCCACGGTGCAGCCATGCAGCATGACTTTATGGGCGATGGTCACGTCGTCACCGATCAACAGCGGGAAACCGTCCGGGTTGAACGGGCCGGCGTGGGTGATGTGCAGCACACAGCCGTCCTGCACGCTGGTGCGCGCACCGATACGGATGCGGTGCATGTCGCCGCGAATCACCGTCAATGGCCAGACCGAGCTGTCGGCGCCGATTTCGACATCGCCGATCACCACCGCCGAAACATCGACAAACGCCCCGGTGCCCAGGGTTGGCGTGTGATTCTGATAGGTGCGAAGGGTCACGATAGCCTCTCTCTGTTGTACTGATAGCTGCGGTGGGTGTTGATTGTAATTAAGATGGCCCCATCTTTGTCTTATCTGTTTCTTCAGCCAAGGTGCCAACCGTGAGCGCGAACAACCCTCTTCTGCAGCCCTACGACCTGCCGCCGTTCTCGGCGATCCGTGCCGAGCATGTCCAGCCGGCCATCGAACAGATCCTGGCCGACAACCGTGCAGCGATCGCAGACATCCTGCAAAGCCAGGGCAAAAATCCGACATGGGCGGGCCTGGTCCTGGCCATGGACGAGCTTAATGATCGCCTGGGCGCGGCCTGGAGCCCGGTCAGCCACCTCAACGCCGTGTGTAACAGCGCCGAGTTGCGCGAAGCCTATGAGGCTTGCCTGCCGGCATTGAGCGCCTACTCCACCGAGATGGGGCAGAACCGTGAACTGTTCCAGGCCTTCGAAGCCCTGGCCAACAGCCCCGAAGCCGCCGGTTTCGATGTGGCGCAAAAAACCATCCTGGAACACGCCCTGCGCGACTTCCGCCTGTCGGGTATCGATTTGCCGCCCGAGCAGCAGAAGCGCTACGCCGACGTGCAAAGCAAGCTGTCGGAGCTGGGCAGCAAATTCTCCAACCAGTTGCTGGACGCCACCCAGGCCTGGACCAAACACGTGACCGACCAGGCCACCCTCGCCGGCCTGACCGATTCGGCCAAGGCGCAAATGGCCGCCGCCGCACAGGCCAAAGGTCTCGATGGCTGGCTGATCACCCTCGAATTTCCAAGCTATTACGCGGTAATGACCTACGCCCAGGACCGTGCCCTGCGTGAAGAAGTCTACGCGGCCTACTGCACCCGCGCGTCGGACCAGGGCCCGAATGCCGGTCAGAACGATAACGGTCCGGTGATGGAACAGATCCTCGACTTGCGTCAGGAACTGGCTCAATTGCTGGGCTACGCGTCGTTCGCCGAACTGAGCCTGGCCACCAAAATGGCCGAGTCGAGCGATCAGGTGTTGAGTTTCCTGCGCGACCTGGCCCGGCGCAGCAAGCCGTTCGCCACCCAGGACCTGCAGCAGCTCAAAGCCTACGCCGCTGAACAGGGTTGCCCTGATCTGCAAAGCTGGGACAGCGGTTTCTACGGCGAAAAACTGCGCGAGCAGCGCTACAGCGTGTCCCAGGAAGCCTTGCGCGCCTACTTCCCGATCGACAAGGTATTGGGCGGCCTGTTCGCCATCGTGCAGCGCCTGTACGGCATTGAAATCGCCGAACAGAAAGGTTTCGACGCCTGGCACCCGGACGTGCGCCTGTTCGAGATCAAGGAAAACGGCCAGCACGTCGGCCGCTTCTTCTTTGATTTGTATGCCCGCGCCAACAAGCGTGGCGGTGCCTGGATGGACGGCGCCCGCGACCGTCGCCGCACCATCGATGGCGTGCTGCAAAGCCCGGTGGCCAACCTGGTGTGCAACTTCACCCCGGCCGACAGTGGCAAGCCTGCCCTGCTGACCCACGATGAAGTCACCACCCTGTTCCACGAGTTCGGCCACGGCCTGCACCACCTGCTGACTCGCGTTGAACACGCCGGCGTATCCGGTATCAATGGCGTGGCCTGGGATGCGGTGGAGCTGCCGAGCCAGTTCATGGAGAACTGGTGCTGGGAGCCTGAAGGCCTGGCGCTGATTTCCGGTCACTACGAAACCGGTGAACCGCTGCCCCAGGACCTGCTGGAAAAAATGCTCGCGGCGAAGAATTTCCAGTCCGGCCTGATGATGGTGCGCCAACTCGAGTTCTCGCTATTCGACTTCGAACTGCACGCCACCCACGGCGACGGTCGCAGTGTGGCGCAGGTGCTCGACGGTGTGCGCGATGAGGTTTCGGTGATGCGTCCACCGGCCTACAACCGCTTCCCCAACAGCTTCGCGCACATTTTCGCCGGTGGTTATGCGGCGGGTTACTACAGCTACAAGTGGGCCGAAGTGCTCTCGGCGGATGCCTTCTCCAAGTTCGAAGAAGACGGCGTGCTCAATGCCCAGACCGGTCGCGCCTTCCGTGAAGCGATCCTCGCACGGGGCGGTTCCCAGGAGCCGATGGTGTTGTTCGTCGACTTCCGCGGACGGGCGCCATCGATTGACGCCCTCTTGCGCCACAGCGGTCTGAGCGAGGACGCGGCAGCATGAGTGAAGGGCCTGTGATTACCAAAAAGCAATTTATCGCCGGGGCGGTCTGCCCGGCGTGCAGCGAGCCGGACAAGCTGAAGATGTGGACCGAAGACAGCGTGCCGCACCGCGAATGTGTGGCCTGCGGGTATACCGATACGCTCAATGACCAGGGGCTGTCAGTGCCCAGGGAGTTGGGCACGCGGGTCAATACCTCGGCCCTGAAAGCACCGGCCGATCCGAAGGTGCAGGCGGTGCAGTTTTTTCCCAATCCAAAGCTGAAAAAAGACTAGTCTTTCGTACGCGGACCAAAATGTGGGAAGGGGCTTGCCCCCGTGACGGCCTGACAGCCGACGGGGTTCTACCTGACGGTCCGAGGGCCAAATGTGGGAGGGGGCTTGCCCCCGATGGCGGCCTCAGGGCCGACCAGGATGTTGGATCAGACCGAGTACATATCCGTTTCTGCGGTAACGGCCGCAATGGGTTCCGCTTTTACAGCGGCTCACTTTTGAAAAGCGCAAAAGTAAGCAAAACGCTCTTGCCCCACCACTCGGCACCTCGCTTAGGCTCGGTGTGCCCGAACGCAGGCTTGAATCCGTGGGCAACCCGGCAGGACGCCGGGTTAGCCGCACTGGGCCAGGGATGGCCCATTGCGGCGGCCCACGGATTCAAGCCTGCGTTCGGCCAGCGTGGTTTAACGGGGCGCCTGAGATCAAAAGCAGATCAAGATCAAGAGCGACTCGCTTCGCATCGTGGTTACGGTTGGGCGCTGCTGAGTTGTGTATACCTACGCCTGCACATGACTGACCCATTGCCATCGGAAGTCCCTCCCATTTTTTTGTCCGCCTGTATGCGACTTACGTCGCTGAATACCTCCTCCACATGCTTAGCCTGCTATCATTTGTAACCATTAATTGCCGCTCCCAGCAAAAAAAGCCAAGTCGCTCCCCAGAAGCGGCGGCCAAACCCGTGACCACATGATGAGGTGCACCCATGTCTGATCAAGATCAAGACAACCCCCGGCGTGATTTTTTGCGCAAATCCTTGACCTTGATCCCGGTGGTCACGGTTGCCAGTACTGGCCTTGGCGGTTCGATGCTGATGGCCACGCCCGAGCCTGCCCAGGCCGCGCCAGCCCAGTCGGCCCCCAGTGACAAGGCGTATGAGCCGACTTATTTCACCGCTGAGGAATGGGCGTTTATCAACGCCGCCGTCGAGCGTTTGATTCCCGCCGATGCCCAGGGGCCAGGCGCGCTGGAAGCCGGCGCGCCGGAATACATCGACCGTCAGATGAACACCCCGTACGCCAGCGGCGCGCTGTGGTTCATGCAAGGCCCCTTCAATGCCGATGCCGCGCCGGAGATGGGCTGGCAGAGCAAATTGGTGCCCAAGGAGATCTATCGCCTGGGTATCGCCGCGACGGATGCCTGGTCGAAGGCGTTCAACGGTAAAGCTTTTGCTGCACAAGACAGCGCTACCCGAGACGATATGTTGCGCCGCCTTGAGGCAGGTGGCAGTGAAGTGAGCGCTCACTTCGCGGCAGTGCCAGCAAAGATGTTCTTCAATCTGTTGCTGCAGAACACCAAGGAAGGCTTCTTCTGCGACCCCATCCATGGCGGCAACAAAGGCATGGTTGGCTGGACCATGATCGGTTTCCCCGGCGCCCGCGCCGATTTCATGGATTGGGTGGAGCGCAACGAGCAATACCCTTTCCCGGCTGTTTCCATTCGCGGCGAGAGGGCATGAGCGTGGCGACCATCATGAAGAAAGTGGACGCAGTGATCGTGGGCTTCGGCTGGACTGGCGCGATCATGGCCAAGGAGCTGACCGAGGCCGGCCTCAACGTGGTAGCGCTGGAGCGCGGCCCGATGCAGGACACCTACCCGGACGGCAACTATCCCCAGGTCATCGACGAGCTGACCTACAGCGTGCGTAAAAAACTCTTCCAGGACATTTCCAAAGAAACCGTGACCATTCGCCATAGCGTGAATGACGTTGCCCTGCCCAACCGTCAGCTCGGCGCCTTCTTGCCGGGTAACGGCGTCGGCGGTGCAGGCCTGCACTGGTCGGGCGTGCATTTTCGCGTCGACCCCATCGAGTTGCGCATGCGCAGCCACTACGAAGAACGCTATGGGAAGCACTTCATTCCCAAGGACATGACCATCCAGGACTTCGGCGTCAGCTACGAAGAGCTGGAGCCGTTTTTTGACTACGCGGAAAAAGTCTTTGGCACTTCCGGCCAGGCCTGGACCGTCAAGGGCCAATTGGTCGGTGAAGGTCGCGGCGGCAACCCCTATGCACCGGATCGCTCCAACCCTTTCCCGCTGGAAGCGCAGAAAAACACGGTCTCCGCGCAGTTGTTTCAGAAAGCGGCTGCTGATGTGGGTTACAAACCCTACAACCTGCCGTCGGCCAATACCTCCGGGCCCTACACCAACCCTTACGGCGCGCAGATGGGGCCGTGCAACTTCTGCGGCTTTTGCAGTGGTTACGTGTGCTACATGTACTCCAAGGCGTCGCCGAACGTGAACATCCTGCCGGCGTTGCGCCAGGTGCCGAATTTCGAGTTGCGGCCCAATTCCCATGTGCTCAAGGTCAACCTCGACAGCACCGGGAAGAAAGCCACCGGTGTGAGCTATGTCGACGGCCAGGGCCGGGAGTGCGAACAACCGGCGGATCTGGTGATTCTCGGCGCATTCCAGTTTCACAACGTGCGCCTGATGCTGTTGTCGGGCATCGGCAAGCCTTACGACCCGATTACCAATGAAGGCGTGGTCGGCAGGAACTTCGCCTACCAGAACATGGGCACCATCAAGGCGTTCTTCGACAAGGACACCCACACCAACAACTTTATCGGCGCGGGCGGCAATGGCGTGGCCATCGACGACTTCAACGCCGACAACTTCGACCACGGCCCCCACGGCTTCGTGGGCGGCTCGCCGATGTGGGTCAACCAGGCGGGCAGCCGGCCGATTGCCGGCACTTCCAACCCGCCGGGCACGCCGGCCTGGGGCAGCGCGTGGAAGCGTGCCACCGCCGATTACTATACCCACCAGGTGTCGATGGATTCCCACGGTGCGCATCAGTCCTACCGCAGCAATTACCTGGATCTGGACCCGGTTTACCGCGATGCCTACGGCCTGCCGCTGTTGCGAATGACCTTCGACTGGCAGGAAAACGACATCAAGATGAACCGCTTCATGATGGAAAAAATGGGCAAGGTCGCCCAGGCCATGAATCCCAAGGCAATCGCCGTTCTTGGCAAAAAGGTCGGCGAGCATTTCAATACCGCGTCGTACCAGACCACTCACCTCAACGGCGGCGCGATCATGGGCACCGACCCGAAAACCAGCGCGTTGAACCGCTACCTGCAGAGCTGGGATGTACACAACGTGTTTGTCCCGGGGGCGTCCGCTTTCCCACAAGGTTTGGGCTACAACCCTACCGGTCTGGTGGCAGCCTTGACCTATTGGTCGGCTCGGGCGATCCGCGAGCAGTACCTGAAAAACCCCGGCCCGCTGGTTCAGGCATAAGGAGCGATGACCATGAAAGCACTCGTTATCGCCTCTCTGGCGCTGCTGAGCAGTTGCTCGGTCTGCGCGGCTGAAACCGACCTGATCAAGCAAGGTGAATACCTGGCCCGCGCCGGTGATTGTGTGGCTTGCCACACCGCCAAGGGCGGCAAGCCATTCGCCGGCGGCCTGCCGATGGAAACCCCCATTGGCGTGATTTACTCCACCAACATCACACCGGACAAGACCGGCCTGGGTGACTACAGCTTCGAAGACTTCGACAAGGCCGTACGCCATGGCGTCGCCAAGAGCGGTAGTACGCTTTACCCGGCGATGCCCTACCCGTCTTACGCACGCGTCAGCGACAGCGATATGCAGGCCTTATATGCCTACTTCATGAAAGGCGTCGAGCCGGTCGCCCAGGAGAACAAGGACAGTGATATTCCCTGGCCGTTGAGCATGCGCTGGCCCCTGGCGGCGTGGCGCTGGATGTTCGCGCCATCGGTCGAGGAGCATCAGGTACAAACCACCGCCGACCCGGTGGTCAGCCGTGGCGCCTACCTGGTCGAAGGCCTCGGCCATTGCGGTGCATGCCATACACCGCGCGCCCTGACCATGCAGGAAAAAGCCCTGAGCGCCGCCGACGGCAGTGCATTCCTGTCCGGCAGTGCGCCGCTGGAAGGCTGGATTGCGAAAAGCCTGCGAGGCGACCACAAGGACGGCCTCGGCAGCTGGAGCGAAGAGCAACTGGTGCAATTTCTCAAGACCGGTCGCAGTGATCGCAGCGCGGTGTTCGGCGGCATGAGCGATGTGGTGGTCCACAGCATGCAATACATGTCCCAGGATGACCTGACTGCTATCGCCCGTTACCTCAAGAGCCTGCCGGCGGTGGACCCCAAGGACCAGCCGCACCAGTACGACCAACAAGTGGCCCAGGCGCTCTGGAAAGGGGATGACAGCAAGCCGGGCGCTTCGGTGTATATCGACAACTGCGCGGCCTGCCACCGTACCGATGGGCATGGCTATACCCGGGTGTTCCCGGCGCTCGCGGGCAACCCGGTGCTGCAGACGGCGGATGCCACGTCGTTGATCAACATCGTGTTGAACGGCGGCACCTTGCCCGCCACTCACGCTGCGCCGTCGACTTTCACCATGCCGGCATTCGCCTGGCGCTTGTCGGACCAGGAAGTGGCGGACGTGGTCAGTTTCATCCGCGGCAGCTGGGGCAATCAGGGCGCACCGGTGAGTGCAAGCGACGTGGCCGACCTGCGCAAGAACGATATGCGCACCACGTCGGGTGACGACCTGGGACAGGTCACGCAAAAGCACTGACCGCCAGACGGCACTGGTCAGAAGCCCCGCGCCTCGATACTGTATATAAAAACAGTATCGAGGCGTTTTCATGACCACTGCACTGCCACCCCGTGGCCGGGGCACGGCCACCAACCTGCACAATCGTTTCGCGCCTACCGTCAGCGTGGCCGAGGACGACGGCTGGTTCCAGGAAGTGCCACCCACCCAGGGCACCGAAGTGCGCATCGAAACGGCCAAAACCATCATCACCCGCAATAATTCGCCGGACTTGCCGTTCGATCGTTCCATCAACCCTTATCGCGGCTGCGAGCACGGCTGTATCTATTGCTATGCACGGCCGAGCCATGCGTACTGGGACATGTCGCCGGGGCTGGATTTCGAAACCCGGCTGATTGCCAAGAGCAACGCCGCCGACGTACTGGAACAGCAACTTTCGAAGCCTGGGTATGTGTGCGCGCCGATCAACCTGGGCTCAAATACCGACCCCTACCAGCCTATAGAGCGTGAATACAGGATCACCCGGAAAACCCTCGAAGTGCTGCTGCGCTATCGGCACCCGGTGACCATCATCACCAAGGGTTCATTGATCCTGCGCGACCTTGACCTGCTTGCCGAACTGGCCCGGCAACGGCTTGTGGCGGTGATGATCAGCCTCACCAGCCTCGACGATGAGCTCAAGCGTATCCTCGAACCGCGCACGGCAGCACCCAAGGCACGGTTGCGGGCAATACGGGTGATGCGGGAGGCGGGTATTCCGGTCGGTGTGCTGTGCTCGCCGATGATTCCGAACGACAGCGAGTTGGAGAGCCTGCTCACCGAGGCCCATGCCGCAGGTGCGCAAAGTGCCGCGTACATGATGCTGCGCCTGCCGCTGGAGGTGGCGCCGCTGTTCGAAGAGTGGCTGGCGGCGCATTACCCGCAGCGCGCGGCGCATGTGATGAGCCTGGTGCGTCAGGTGCGGGGTGGCGAGGTGTATGACAGCCGTTTCGGTGTGCGCATGCGCGGTGAGGGCCCGTTTGCCGATCTGCTGGCGCAGCGTTTCAGCAAGGCGATCAAACGTCTGGGGCTCAATCGCCGCGAAGGCTTCGATCTCGATTGCACGGCATTTTGCCCACCGGGCAGACAGATGGCATTGTTGTAGACTGAAGAGGAAAAATGCGAAACCGCTGTAGGAACAGTCGCGTTTTGATATCACTGAAACCACCGATCTAGAGCGGTTCATTCAGTTTGAGTTAAGTTTCGATGGGTACCTTGTTCAACGAGTGACTGATAGGTCGGCGACCCAGGTCGGTGGAGTTTCCCAACTATTTCACCGGCCATGCGTCGAACTCACCGGAACACTTTCCCTGCATTGATCAAGAGGTTGAATCATGAGTGATAAGGATAAACAGCCGTTGGCTGCGTCGGCTTCAGCCCCTCAAGTGGCGGAAACCGCCGATGCAGCGCTGCAGCATATTGTTGACGGTTTTTTGCATTTTCATCACGACGTCTTCCCCCAGCAGGAAGAACTCTTCAAGAAACTCGCCACGGCCCAGAGCCCGCGCGCGATGTTCATTACCTGCGCCGATTCGCGCATCGTGCCCGAGCTGATTACGCAAAGCTCGCCCGGCGACCTGTTCGTGACCCGCAACGTGGGTAACGTGGTCCCTCCCTATGGCCAGATGAACGGCGGTGTTTCCACGGCCATCGAGTACGCGGTACTCGCCCTGGGCGTACAGCACATCATCGTGTGCGGGCACTCCGATTGCGGCGCCATGCGCGCGGTGCTCAACCCCGACAGCCTCGAGAAGATGCCGACGGTCAAGGCCTGGTTGCGTCATGCCGAAGTCGCCAAGACGATGGTCCACGACAACTGCGACTGCGCCAGTGAAGGCGAGAGCATGAAGGTACTGACTGAAGAAAACGTCATCGCCCAGTTGCAGCATTTGCGCACCCACCCTTCCGTGGCTTCGCGCATGGCCAATGGCCAATTGTTTATTCACGGCTGGATCTACAACATCGAAACCAGCGAGATCCGGGCTTACGACGCGGATCAATCGACGTTCCGACCGTTGGGCGGCGAAGGCCCGATTCCATCCGCGACGCCTAAAGCGCGCTTCTAACACACTTCCCTGCCGGGTAATGCGGTGGCTGCCATGGACGCAGCCAGGCTTTACCGCGCCTGGCGAATGCCTCGGGAGAGTCATCATGCGTGCTGCTCAATTGAAAGCTGTTTTGCCTCGGGAGCTGCTCGCCTCCGTGGTGGTATTTCTGGTCGCCCTGCCCTTGTGCATGGGGATCGCGATCGCGTCCGGCATGCCGCCGGCCAAGGGGTTGATCACCGGTATCATCGGTGGTCTGGTGGTGGGCTGGTTGGCGGGTTCTCCGCTGCAAGTCAGCGGTCCGGCAGCGGGCTTGGCGGTGCTGGTGTTCGAGCTGGTGCGCCAGCATGGCATGCTGATGCTGGGGCCTATCCTGCTGCTGGCGGGCTTCCTGCAACTGGTGGCCGGGCGGCTGCGCCTGGGCTGCTGGTTCCGCGTGACGGCGCCGGCGGTGGTGTACGGCATGCTGGCGGGCATCGGCGTGCTGATTGTGCTGTCGCAGATCCACGTGATGCTCGACGGTGCGCCCAAACCGTCGGGGCTGGATAACCTGGCAGGCTTCCCGGCCGCCTTGATCGAAGCCATTCCCACCCTCGGCGGCGGGCTCGGCTGGCAGGCGGGCTTGCTCGGTGTGTCGACGATGCTGGTGATGTACCTGTGGGATAAATTTCGGCCGCAGAAGCTGCGCTTTGTGCCAGGCGCTTTGCTGGGCGTAGGCCTGGCGACGGTGACCAGCCTGGTGCTCGCATTGCAGGTCAAACGTGTGGAAGTGCCGGAGAACCTGTCCGATGCCATCGATTGGCTGCGCCCCAGCGACCTGCTCAACCTGGCTGACCCGCAACTGCTGATCGCCGCATTCGCCGTCGCGTTTATCGCCAGCGCCGAAACGCTGCTGTCCGCCGCAGCAGTCGACCGCATGCACAGCGGGCAGCGTTCGGATTTCGATAAGGAATTGTCTGCTCAAGGCGTGGGTAACATGCTGTGCGGATTGGTCGGTGCCCTGCCGATGACCGGCGTGATTGTGCGCAGTTCGGCCAACGTCCAGGCGGGCGCCACCACGCGTTTGTCGGCAATGTTCCACGGTCTGTGGCTGTTGGGCTTCGTGCTGTTGCTGTCCAGTGTGCTGCAAAGCATCCCGGTGGCAAGCCTGGCGGGCGTGCTGGTGTATACCGGGATCAAGCTGGTGGACGTGAAGGCGTTCAAAGCCTTGGGACGTTATGGCCGGATGCCGATGTTCACCTATGCAGCCACGGCGTTGGCGATCATCTTCACCGACCTGCTGACGGGCGTACTGGTGGGTTTCGGGCTGACGCTGGTCAAACTGGCTTTCAAGGCATCACGGCTGAAAGTCAGCCTGATCGATTTGCCCCAGGACGGCGAGATGGAGTTGCGCCTGACCGGTGCGGCGACGTTCCTCAAAGTACCGGCGTTGACGCAAGTGCTATCCACCGTGCCGACGGGCACCACCGTGCATGTGCCGCTCAATAACCTGAGTTATATCGACCACTCCTGCCTGGAGTTACTGGAGGAATGGGGGCGCGCCAATGCGGCCAAGGGCTCGAAGCTGGTGATCGAAGCGCGTGGCTTGAAGCGTCGGTTGGAAGGTCGGGTAAGGACAACGGTGGGGATTGGCTCGGCGCCGTCCACTACCTGACGAAACCGGGTAAAAAATGTGGGAGGGGGCTTGCCCCCGATTGGGGTGTGTCAGCCAAAGAAATTTAGCTGATCCACCGCTATCGGGGGCAAGCCCCCTCCCACATTTGATCGTCGTAGCCGAAGATTACAGCGCCAGCTCAACGCCCAACTGGCGCGACAGGCACGGCCAGCGCTTCCACGCGGCTTCGGTGTTCGGGCTTTTGAGCGTTTCGCGATAAGCCTCGACCGACTCCAGCGCAAAGCTCTCCTCGTCAAGCATCTCATCCACCGCCAGGTGCACCGCTTCATCCAGCTGATTGGCGAAGGTTTCACCAATCAATTGATGAGCAATCAGGTTGGCGACGGTGGTGTCCGCCGGAATCAGCGGCTGGCCGAAATGCTTGATATACAGGTCATTGACTTCCTCCACCAGACGATGGGCCAGGTAGGCTTCGTCCAGCAGGCCGTCCAGGCCTTCGTGGCCGACCAGAATCGCCGGCGGCTGTAGGAAGAAATGCTCGGCAATCTTCAGCACGGGCTTGATCTGGCTTTCGATCCCGGCCTCACGAGCCACGTCATTGGCTGCATCAAGCAGCTCGGGGACGAGGTCGATATACGCGGTGACAAATCGGGTCATGACAATGATGCGATCTCCGTCAGCCAGGGAAATAACCGAATGCAAGTGCGGCAACTGTCTTTCCAGTTGCCGGGCAAGCTGGCCCGTCGTGGCTTCGTGCTGATGGGCACGGGAAATCTGCTCGCGCAATGCGGCGGTGTTCATGAAGGCTCCAGTCATGCAGGCGTAGGAAAAGAGAGAGGTTAAGGTAGCTCGTTTATACGAGCGCTTAAGATGCATTTGTCATAATTATTTCATGGTTATACGTGGACGTTATATCGAATTGCCATCGCTCGTCGGATAAACGATTCCGCCGCCTATTTTATTAGGCCCCGCGCGTGCGTTTCCACTCATTTGTCCCTACACATTGCGGGGTCGCTACGGCTGTCTATACTCGCTTTGTACGCAATTAGCTGATGACGCCCGACTGCATGACGCAGGCAAGGCTTGGCGGTTGTAAGCAGTCTGGAAGCCGCTCCCTTGGCCGCAGGTGCGAACCGGCGGGATAACAAGAAACATAAAGGGGAAAACCGCAATGACGCGACATCCACACGTTTGGATGGGCTTACTGTTGTGGTCAATATTCGGCCAGGCCCACGCGGCCTGGACAACGAATATGGCGCCAGGGGCTACTGAAGTCAGTCACGCCGTGTTTGATCTGCACATGACCATTTTCTGGATTTGTGTGGTGATCGGCATCGTCGTGTTTGGCGCGATGTTCTGGTCGATGATCCTGCATCGCCGTTCCACGGGCCAGGTCGCGGCCAAGTTCCATGAGAGCACCACCGTAGAAATTCTGTGGACCGTGGTGCCGTTGCTGATTCTGGTGGCCATGGCCATTCCAGCCACCAAGACCCTGATCAACATCTACGACAGCAGTGAGTCGGATATTGATATCCAGGTCACCGGCTATCAGTGGAAGTGGCATTACAAATACCTGGGCCAGGACGTGGAGTTCTTCAGCAACCTGGCCACGCCCGCCGAGCAGATCCATAACCAGGCCACCAAGGGCGAGCATTACCTGCTGGAAGTCGACCAGCCGCTGGTATTGCCGGTGGGCGCCAAGGTGCGCTTTCTGGTGACCGCTGCCGATGTGATCCACTCTTGGTGGGTGCCGGCCTTTGCGGTCAAGCGCGATGCCATCCCCGGTTTCGTCAACGAAGCCTGGACCCGTGTCGAGAAGCCCGGCATCTATCGCGGCCAGTGCGCCGAGTTATGCGGCAAGGACCACGGGTTCATGCCCATTGTGGTCGAAGTCAAATCCAAGGCTGACTACGACACTTGGCTCGGCGAACGCAAACAGGAGGCGGCCAAGCTCAAGGAACTGACCTCCAAGGAGTGGACGCTGGAAGATTTGGTCGCGCGCGGCGACAAGGTCTACCACACCACCTGTGTGGCCTGTCACCAGGCTGAAGGCCAGGGCCTGCCGCCGATGTTCCCGGCGCTCAAGGGCTCGAAAATCGCCACCGGCCCGGCCGCCGATCACCTGAACATTGTCTATCACGGCAAACCCGGCACCGCGATGGCGGCCTTCGGCAAGCAACTTTCGGAAGTCGATATCGCCGCTGTCGTGACCTACGAGCGCAATGCCTGGGGCAATAACAAAGGCGACATGGTCACGCCCAAAGACGTGCTGGCTCTGAAACAGGCGCAAAGCAAATGACTACCTTCATTGCACATGCACTGAATCGCCCCGCTTACTCGCTTGCAGGAGAACGGCCATGAGCACTGTGATCGATGACCATGGTCACGCCGACCACGTCCACGGCCCCGCGAAAGGGCTGATGCGCTGGGTGCTGACCACCAACCACAAGGACATCGGCACGATGTACCTGTGGTTCGCCTTCACCATGTTCCTGCTGGGCGGTTCGTTCGCCATGGTGATTCGCGCCGAACTGTTCCAGCCCGGCCTGCAGATCGTGGAGCCGGCGTTCTTCAACCAGATGACCACCATGCATGGCCTGATCATGGTGTTTGGCGCGGTGATGCCGGCCTTTGTCGGCCTGGCCAACTGGATGATCCCGTTGATGATCGGCGCGCCGGACATGGCCCTGCCGCGCATGAACAACTTCAGCTTCTGGCTGCTGCCGGCGGCGTTCCTGCTGCTGGTGTCGACTCTGTTCAGCCCCGGCGGCGGGCCGAATTTTGGCTGGACCTTCTACGCCCCGCTCTCCACCACCTATGCGCCGGAAAGCGTGACGTTCTTTATCTTCGCGATCCACCTGATGGGCATCAGTTCGATCATGGGCGCGATCAATGTGGTCGCGACCATCCTCAACCTGCGCGCGCCGGGCATGACTCTGATGAAAATGCCGCTGTTCGTGTGGACCTGGCTGATCACCGCGTTCCTGCTGATTGCGGTGATGCCGGTGCTGGCCGGTTGCGTGACCATGATGCTGATGGACATCCACTTCGGCACCAGCTTTTTCAGTGCGGCGGGCGGTGGTGATCCCGTGCTGTTCCAGCACGTGTTCTGGTTCTTCGGCCACCCCGAGGTGTACATCATGATCCTGCCGGCCTTTGGCGCCGTCAGCTCGATCATCCCGACGTTCTCGCGCAAGCCGTTGTTTGGCTACACCTCGATGGTCTACGCCACCGCCAGCATTGCGTTCCTGTCGTTCATCGTGTGGGCGCACCACATGTTCGTGGTCGGCATTCCGTTGGTGGGCGAGCTGTTCTTCATGTACGCCACCCTGCTGATTGCGGTGCCTACCGGGGTCAAGGTGTTCAACTGGGTCAGCACCATGTGGCAGGGCTCGTTGACCTTCGAGACGCCGATGCTGTTTGCGGTGGCCTTCGTGATCCTGTTCACCATCGGCGGCTTTTCCGGGCTGATGCTCGCGATTGCGCCGGCGGACTTCCAGTACCACGACACCTACTTCGTGGTGGCGCATTTCCATTACGTACTGGTACCCGGTGCGATCTTCGGCATCTTCGCGTCGGCGTACTACTGGCTGCCGAAATGGACCGGCCACATGTATGACGAAACCCTCGGCAAGCTGCACTTCTGGCTGTCCTTCGTGGGCATGAACATGGCGTTCTTCCCGATGCACTTCGTGGGCCTGGCCGGGATGCCGCGCCGGGTGCCGGACTACAACTTGCAGTTCGCCGACTTCAACATGGTGTCCTCGATTGGCGCCTTCATGTTCGGCGCCACGCAGATCTTCTTCCTGTTCATCGTGATCAAGTGCATCCGCGGCGGCCCGCCCGCACCGGCCAAGCCGTGGGATGGCGCCGAAGGGCTGGAATGGAGCGTGCCCTCGCCCGCGCCGTACCACACCTTCACCACGCCGCCGGAGGTCAAATGATTACGCTGTTCGCTCGGTCACCCGCGATCCCCTGTGGGAGGGGGCTTGCCCCCGATAGCGGTGGGTCAGCCGATATGGTTATCAGCTTGGAGACCGCCATCGGGGGCAAGCCCCCTCCCACATTAGTGTGTGTTCGTCATGGCTGACTCCGTGCCGCTCAAACGCCTGGTCACACGCCTGCTCATTCTGGTGCTGGCCATGTTCGCCTTCGGCTTCGCTCTGGTGCCGATTTACGACGTGATGTGCAAGGCGTTCGGCATCAATGGCAAGACCGGCGGGCAATACGAGGGCGAGCAGATTGTCGACCCGTCGCGCCAGGTGCGGGTGCAGTTTCTATCCACCAACGCCATCGATATGGTCTGGGACTTCCATGCCAAGGCCGACGAAGTCGTGGTCAATCCGGGCGCGGTGACCGAGATGCTGTTTGTGGCCTACAACCCCACCGACAAACCGATGACCGCCCAGGCAGTGCCCAGCATTTCCCCGGCCGAAGCGGCGATGTACTTCCACAAGACCGAGTGCTTTTGCTTCACCCAGCAAGTGCTGCAACCGGGCGAGCGTATCGAGATGCCGGTGCGCTTTATCGTCGATCGCGCGATGCCCAAGGATGTGAAGCATTTGACCCTGGCGTACACGCTGTTCGATATCACCGCGCGCGAGCCGCCCGGAGCGGCCCGCAGCGGCGGCTAGCTACTGTTTGCCCGCTCAATCAGGAGAGCGAATACATGTCGACTCATGATACGTACTACGTACCGGCGCAAAGCAAATGGCCGATAATTGCCACGATTGGCCTGTTGGTGACCGTGTATGGACTGGCCGTGTGGTTCAACGACCTCAAGGCGCTGCGCCCGGAATCCCACGGCCCGTGGATCTTTTTCGTTGGCGGCCTGTTGCTGGCGTACATGCTGTTCGGCTGGTTCGGCGCAGTGATCAAGGAGAGCCGCGCCGGTTTGTACAGTGCGCAAATGGACCGTTCGTTTCGCTGGGGCATGAGTTGGTTCATCTTTTCCGAAGTGATGTTCTTCATCGCGTTCTTCGGCGCGCTGTTTTACGTGCGCACCTGGTCGGGGCCATGGTTGGCAGGCGAGGGACCCAAGGGCATCGCGCATATGCTGTGGCCCAATTTCGAGTTCGCCTGGCCTTTGCTGAACAACCCGGACCCCAAGCTGTACCCGGCGCCCAAAGGCACCATCAGCCCGTGGGGCCTGCCGCTGGTCAACACCATCCTGCTGGTCAGCTCCAGCGTGACCATCACCATTGCCCACCATGCCCTGCGCAAAGGACATCGCGGCGCGCTGAAGATCTGGCTGGCGCTCACCGTACTGCTGGGCCTGGCGTTTCTCGGGTTCCAGGCCGAGGAGTACATCCACGCCTATAAAGAGCTGGGCCTGACGCTGGGTTCGGGGGTGTACGGTGCGACCTTCTTCATGCTCACCGGGTTTCACGGCGCCCATGTGACCATCGGCACGATCATTCTGTTTGTGATGCTGATGCGCATCCTGAAGGGGCATTTCAATGCCGAGCACCAGTTCGGTTTCGAGGCGGCCAGTTGGTATTGGCACTTCGTGGATGTGGTGTGGATTGGGCTGTTTTTCTTTGTGTATGTGCTGTGAGCCGTTCTACCACGGCGCATGCGAGACCAACTGGCCGCTGAAAAAGCCCCAGGCGATCAGCCCCACGGTGATTGCGGCCAACACCACACGTACGGTCAGGGCAGTGACGAGGCGGTTGGAACGACCCTCGTCCTTGACCAGGAAGAACAAGCCACTGAACAGGCTCGCAACGGTCGCGATCAGCATCAGGGCAATCAGTGCTTTGAGCATGGTCTGGCTCCTCGCCATACGGTTAGGGGCAATGAAATCCAGTATAGCCAGTGCCCGGCAGTGCTTCAGGCCCGGCATCGCACCGACGTTGGTGGTGCTGATGCTGCTGCCGTTGATGATTGGCCTGGGGTTCTGGCAGCTGTCGCGCGGTCAGGAAAAACAGCAGTTGGTCGACACCTACGCCGAGCGACGTGCCGCCGAGCCTATTGGCAGCGAGCAGCTTGAGACGAGCGCCGATCCAGCCTTTCGCCGGGTGCATCTGCGTGGCAGCTTCGATGCCGACCACAGTGTGTTGCTCGACAACCGTATGCGCGACGGCAAGGCCGGTGTCGAGTTGCTGCAACCCTTTCATGATCAGGCCAGCGGCCTTTGGGTGCTGCTCAATCGCGGCTGGCTGCCCTGGCCGGATCGCCGTACGCCACCGGCGTTCGCCACGCCGGGTCAACCGATGAATGTGGTCGCCTGGGTGTACGTCGCTCCCGGCGAAACCTTCCAGTTGCAGGTTGATCCCGCGACGGTGCAATGGCCGCGCCTGCTGACCGCGTTGCACCCCGTCGCCCTGTGGGTCGAATTGGGCCGCAATGGGTTCGCCTTTGAACTGCGCGCCGAAGCCGGCCCCGGTACGTACGACACCCACTGGCCTGTGGTCGCCATGGGGCCGGAAAAACACCTGGGGTATGCGGTGCAGTGGTTTGCCATGTCACTGGCGCTGCTGGCGCTTTACCTCTACCTCGGATGGCACAACGCAAAGGAGAAGCACCATGGGAGCCGCCATGAATCCACTCAACGTGTCTGAAGCGCCGGACCGGCGTAAGGGCCGCTGGCAGTTGATCCTGATCCTGCTGATGGTGGTGGGCCCGATGGTGCTGGCGACCTTTATGTACAAGCTGCAATTCTGGGTGCCGGACAGCCGCAGTTATCACGGTGAACTGATCGGTAACGGTCAGACCCGCGCAGACATAGGCGTGCAGGCCGCTGAGGATCGCTGGCAGTTGCTGGTCACCGCGCCCGCTCTCTGCGCCGCCGATTGCCAGCAACTTGTGTACCTGGCGCGCCAGCTGCAGATCGGCCTGGGTCGCGATGCGTCCCGCGCCAGCCACGCACTGGCCAGTGCGCAACCGGTCGGCACCGACTACGACACCCGGCTCAAGGCCGAATACCCGCAATTGCAGCGCTATTCACTGGACCTGTCGACCTTCAACCGCAACGCCGCCGCGCCTGGCGATGCGCAACTGTGGATCGTCGACCCCCACGGCAACCTGGTGCTGCGCTACGACGCCAAGGTCAACGGCAAGGACTTGCTCAACGACCTGCGCCTGCTGTTGAAACTGTCGAACATCGGATAAGGGCATCGTCATGGCCAAGCCTGGATTTCGCCTCGCGCTGTTTGCCACCCTGCTCGCGCTGATTGTCGTGTTGCTCGGTGCCTATACCCGCCTGACCCATGCCGGCCTCGGTTGCCCGGACTGGCCGGGGTGCTATGGCTTTATCGGCGTGCCGCAAAGCGCAGCCCAACTGGCCCATGCCGAACTGCACTTTCCTGATACGCCAGTGGAGGCCGACAAGGGCTGGGCCGAGATGACCCATCGCTACTTTGCCGGCACCCTCGCCATCCTCATCGCGCTGCTGGCGGCGCGGGCCTGGAGCCACCGGCGTGACCCGGGCCAGCCGGTGAAATTGCCGCTGTTCGTATTGGTAGTGGTGTGCGCCCAGGCGGCGTTTGGCATGTGGACGGTGACGCTGAAGCTGTGGCCGCAGGTGGTGACGGGCCACTTGCTGGGCGGCTTTGCCACCTTGAGCCTGCTGTTCCTGCTGAGCCTGCGTCTGTCCGGCGTGCTGCCCGCATTGATCGTACCCAGGCGCCTGCAATATTGGGCAACCGCGGGGCTGGTGCTGGTGATCGGGCAGATTGCGTTGGGCGGTTGGGTCAGCGCCAACTACGCGGCGGTGGCCTGTGTCGATTTGCCGACGTGTCACGGCCAATGGTGGCCGGCGGCGGACTTCGCCAATGGCTTTCACCTGACCCAGCATATCGGCCCCAATTACCTGGGCGGTCAGTTGGACAGCGATGCGCGCACCGCTATTCATCTCACCCATCGCGTGGGTGCGGTGCTGGTCACGCTGGTGCTGCTGGGCCTGGCCTGGCAGTTGCGCGCGGTGGGCATGACGCGCCTGGCGGGCCTGCTGTTGATCGCCCTGGCGGCGCAAATCAGCCTGGGCCTGAGCAATGTGGCGTTCGGCTTGCCGCTGCCGGTGGCGGTGGCGCACAACGCCGGGGGCGCAGCGCTCTTGCTGACCCTGGTGCTGGTCAATTATCACGCGCGCACCAGCCTGGTTCGAGTGCGCCACCCACGTCTGATCGCCTGGCGCTTTAGTCCGCGCAAACAGGCGTCGGGCCTGATAACCCTTAAAGGAGAGATGCCATGGCGTCCTTGACCGGCGCGCGTCACGGCCAGGCGGTCTGGCGTGACTATCTGGAGCTGACCAAGCCGAAAGTGGTGGTGCTGATGCTGATCACCTCGCTGGTGGGCATGTTCCTCGCCACCCGCGCCGGGGTGCCGTGGACGGTGCTGGTGTTCGGCAACCTGGGCATTGCCCTGTGTGCGGGCGCGGCGGCGGCGGTCAACCATGTGGTGGATCGGCGCATTGATGCGCTGATGGCGCGCACTCACAAACGGCCACTGGCCGAGGGGCGGGTCTCGGCCGTTGCGGCGCTGGTGTTTGCGTTGGTGCTGGCGGTGACGGGCCAGGCGCTGTTACTGGCGTTCACCAACCCTCTGGCGGCCTGGCTGACCCTGGCGTCGTTGCTGGGCTACGCGGTGATCTACACCGGGTTTCTCAAGCGTGCAACGCCGCAGAACATCGTCATCGGCGGCCTGGCCGGTGCCGCGCCGCCGTTGTTGGGCTGGGTCGCCGTGACCGGGCATGTCAGCGCCGAGCCGCTGCTGCTGGTGCTGATCATCTTCGCCTGGACGCCGCCGCACTTCTGGGCGCTGGCCATCCATCGCAAGGAGGAGTACGCCAAGGCCGATATTCCGATGCTGCCGGTCACCCACGGCGAGCACTACACCAAGGTGCATATCCTGCTCTACACCTTCGCCCTGCTGGCGGTGAGCCTGATGCCCTATGTCATCCATATGAGCGGGTTGTTGTACCTGGCCTGTGCGACGGTATTGGGCGGGCGCTTTCTGCAATGGGCCTGGGTGCTGTACCGTGGCAGCCAGCCGCACGCGGCGGTCAACACCTTCAAGTACTCTATCTGGTACCTGCTGTTGCTGTTTATCGCCCTGCTCGTAGACCACTACCTACTGTTGAACCTATGACTCGAACTCAAAAAACTGTCTTCATTCTGGTGGCCCTGGTGGCATTGATCATGGGCCTGACCGTCAACAAGGTGCTCTCGGGCAAAGGCCAGGGCGACCCGACCGCGCTGATCGACGCCGGCATTATCCTGCTGCCGCAAAGCCGCCAGCTGCCTGCGGTGAGCATGACCAACCAGGACGGCCAGCCGGTGCTGGTCAATGAGCTCAAAGGCAAGTGGAGCCTGCTGTTCTTCGGCTACACCTTCTGCCCGGACATCTGCCCCACCACCCTCGCCCAACTGCGCCAGATCAAGAGCGAACTGCCCACAGAGGCGGTGGACAAGTTGCAAGTGATCCTGGTCAGCGTCGACCCGAACCGTGACACCCCAACCCAGCTCAAGCAGTACCTGGGCTACTTCGACCCGCAATTCCAGGGGTTGACCGGCACCAATGTGCAGGAGGTGCAGAAGGTCTCGAATGCCGTGAGCATTCCCTTCATTCCTGCGGACACCAGCAAGCCGAACTACACCGTCGACCACAGCGGCAACCTGGCGCTGATCGGCCCGGATGGCACCCAGCGCGGATTCATCCGTGCGCCGTTGAACAACCAGAAGCTGGTGGCGCAGCTGCCGGTGCTGCTTCAGCGTAAATAGCTCACGCCACAAAACAAATGTGGGAGGGGGCTTGCCCCCGATAGCAGGGTGTCAGTCGATGAAGATGTTGACTGACCCACTGCTATCGGGGGCAAGCCCCCTCCCACATTTTGATCTCCAGTGTGTTGGAGATCGTTCCTACGCTCTGCGTCCGCTTTGAATCAGAACGCCGGCTTGATCGCGCCTTTGTACTTCTCTTCGATAAATTGCTTCACTTCAGGCGTGTGCAGGGCGGCAACCAGCTTCTTCACGGCGTCCGAATCCTTGTTGTCTTCGCGGGTCACCAGGATGTTGACGTAAGGCGAGTCGCTGCCTTCGATCACCAGGGCGTCCTTGGACGGGTCCAGCTTGGCTTCCAGCGCGTAGTTGGTGTTGATCAGCGCCAAGTCGACCTGGGTCAGTACGCGCGGCAGGGTGGCGGCTTCCAGTTCGCGGAATTTCAGGTTCTTGGTGTTACCGGTGATGTCCTTGATGGTCGACAGGATGTTGGTCGGGTCCTTCAGGGTGATCAGGCCGTTGTTGGCCAGCAGCAACAGGGCACGGCCGCCGTTGGTGGCGTCGTTCGGGATCACCACGTTGGCGCCGTCCGGCAGGTCGGCGAGCTTCTTGTATTTGCTCGAGTACGCGCCCAGCGGTTCCAGGTGCACGCCGCCGACGCTCACCAGGTGAGTGCCCTTGGCCTTGTTGAATTCATCCAGGTAAGGCTGGTGCTGGAAGAAGTTGGCGTCCAGGCGCTTTTCAGCCACCTGTACGTTCGGCTGCACATAATCGGTGAAGACTTTGACCTGCAGGTCTACGCCTTCTTTGGCCAGCGCAGGTTTCACGAATTCGAGGATTTCCGCGTGCGGCACCGGCGATGCGGCGACCGTGATGGTCTCGGCATGGGCGGAAAACGCGGCAACGGCGGCGAAAGCAACCAGTAGTTTTTTCATCCAGCAAGCTCCTTGTTCGGGCATCTGCCGGCACAAGGCCGGCCATGGCCGTTATTTTCGAGAAAAGTGCACCACCAGCCTGTCGCCGACGGTTTGCAGAATTTGCACCAGGATCAACAGCATTACCACGGTGACCACCATTACATCGGTCTGGAAGCGCTGGTAACCGAAGCGGATCGCCAGGTCGCCCAGGCCACCGGCACCGACTACCCCGGCCATCGCCGTGTAGGACACCAGTGTAATCGCCGTCACCGTAATCGCTGCGAAGATGCCGGGGCGGGCTTCGGGCAGCAGGGCGTTGGTGATGATCTGACGCGTCGTTGCGCCCATCGACTGAGTGGCCTCGATGATGCCGCGGTCGACTTCACGCAAGGCGGTTTCCACCAGGCGGGCAAAGAACGGTGTGGCGCCCACGACCAGCGGCGGAATCGCACCTGCCACACCCAGCGATGTCCCGGTGATCAACACCGTAAACGGAATCATGACGATCAGCAGGATAATGAACGGCAGCGAGCGCAGGATGTTCACGACCAGCGACAGCAGCGCATATAGGCCCTTCTGCTCGAACAGTTGGCGCGGGCTCGTCAGAAACAGCAGTACGCCCAACGGCAGGCCGAGCACGACCGTGAAGAACAGCGAACCGAACAGCATGATCATGGTATCGCCAGTGGCGAGCCAGATTTCGGACCAGTCGATGTTGGCAAAGAAACTCAGGAAAACGTCCATTAGCGCAGCACCTCCATATGAACGTCGGCGGCGGTGAAGCGCGCAAACGCGGCGTCCATGTCACCGCCGGTGACGGCGAGGGTCAATTGCCCGTAGGGAATGTCTTTGATGCGGTCGATACGACCGGCGAGGATGCTGTAGTCCACCCCCGTTTCCCGGGCGACGGTACCCAGCAATGGCGCGTAGGTCGCGTCCCCCTGGAAGGTCAGGCGCACGATACGGCCCGGCACGTGGGCGAAGTCGTCGCGTTGCTCGCCTTCGTCGACCTGTTCGGCTTCCTGGACGAAGCGCTTGGTGGTCGGATGCTTGGGATGCAGGAACACGTCGGCCACCGAGCCTTGCTCGACGATCACGCCGGCGTCCATCACGGCCACCTGGTCGCAGACGCGGCGAATCACATCCATTTCATGGGTGATCAACACGATGGTCAGCTTGAGTTCGCGGTTGATCTCGGCGAGCAGTTGCAGGACCGAGGCGGTGGTCTGCGGGTCGAGGGCGCTGGTGGCCTCGTCGCACAGCAGGATCTTGGGTTTGGTGGCCAGGGCGCGGGCGATGCCGACGCGCTGTTTCTGGCCGCCGGACAATTGCGCCGGGTATTTCCTGGCGTGGTCCGACAGACCGACGCGGGCGAGCAGTTCAGCCACACGCAGGTCGATGTCCTTGCGCGACAATTCGCCGGCCAATGTCAGCGGCAGCGCCACGTTGTCTGCAACGGTCTTGGACGCCAGCAGGTTGAAGTGCTGGAAGATCATCCCGACCTGCTGGCGGAAACGGCGCAGGCCGTTGGCATCCAGCGCGGTGACTTCTTCACCGTCAACCGTGATCTTCCCGCCACTGGGTTCTTCGAGGCGGTTAATCAGGCGCAGCAGGGTACTTTTTCCCGCACCCGAGTGGCCAATCAGGCCAAACACCTGGCCGTTTTCGACGCGCAGGCTGGTGGGGTGCAGGGCGGGAATATCCTTACCGGCGACGCGGTAGGTTTTATGGACGTTTTGAAACTCGATCACGTAGCGAACCTTGTGGGGCGCATGGAAAAGGGATCAGCGGTTAGCCGGGCGCGCATTTTAGCCTGTCCGTATAGCGTTTCTTAGCATTTATTTCGCATCCATCCAGCGATTTGGCAATAACGAGACCAAAGGTCATAAAAAAGGAACGGCTCAAAACCCTGTCAGTCACTACTTAAGCAATTCGATCTCCCGGGTGCCGTGTCCGGGGTTTCGCTCAAATGAGCCGGGGACCGCTCTGGCCACTTTGACTAAGGAGTTTTGACTGATGAGTACCAAGAAGCCAGCCACCCCGCCGAAGAGTGAACTCGCGGGCACTGATACCCTGGACCGAGGCAATACCAACGCCAAACTGCAGGCGCTGGAAGAATTCCGTTCCGATGCGACCGGTCAGGCCCTGCGCACCAACCAGGGCGTGAAAATCTCCGACAACCAGAACACCCTGAAGGTCGGCGCGCGTGGCCCGTCGCTGCTGGAAGACTTCATCATGCGTGAAAAAATCACGCACTTTGACCATGAGCGTATTCCGGAGCGCATCGTGCATGCCCGTGGTACGGGCGCCCATGGCTATTTCCAGAGCTACGGCGACCATTCGGCGCTGACCAAGGCTGGGTTCCTACGGACTCCAGAACATAAAACGCCGGTGTTCGCGCGTTTTTCCACAGTGCAGGGCCCGCGCGGTTCCGGTGACACCGTGCGTGACGTACGCGGTTTCGCCGTGAAGTTTTTCACCGAGGAAGGCAACTTCGACCTGGTGGGCAACAACATGCCGGTGTTCTTCATTCAGGATGCGATCAAGTTTCCTGACTTCGTGCATGCCGTTAAGCCTGAGCCGCACAACGAGATTCCTACCGGCGGGTCGGCGCACGATACGTTCTGGGATTTTGTTTCGCTGGTGCCTGAATCGGCGCATATGGTGGTGTGGGCAATGTCTGACCGCGCCATTCCAAAAAGCCTGCGTGCCATGCAGGGCTTTGGCGTGCATACCTTCCGTTTGATCAACACCGAAGGCAAATCGAGCTTTGTGAAGTTTCACTGGCGGCCGAAAGTCGGCACCTGCTCGCTGGTATGGGACGAAGCGCAAAAGCTGGCCGGTAAAGACACCGACTACCACCGTCGCGACCTGTGGGAATCGATCGAAAGCGGCGATTACCCTGAGTGGGAGCTGGGCGTGCAGATCGTTGCAGAAGAAGACGAGCATAAGTTCGACTTCGACCTGCTCGACCCGACCAAGATCATCCCGGAGGAACTGGTACCGATCACGCCGCTGGGCAAGATGGTGCTCAACCGTAACCCGGACAACTTCTTTGCCGAGGTCGAGCAGGTTGCGTTCTGCCCGGGCCATATCGTGCCGGGTATCGACTTCACCAACGACCCACTGCTGCAAGGTCGTCTGTTTTCCTACACGGACACCCAGATCAGCCGTCTCGGCGGGCCGAACTTCCATGAGATCCCGATCAACCGCCCAGTGGCGCCGTTCCATAACGGCCAGCGCGACGCTCAGCATCGCACGGTGATCGATAAAGGGCGTGCGGCTTATGAGCCCAACTCCATCGATGGCGGCTGGCCGAAGGAAACACCTCCCGGTCCTACGGATGGTGGCTTCGAGACTTACTACGAGCGCGTGGATGCCAACAAGGTGCGTGAGCGCAGCGAATCGTTCGGCGACCACTTCTCCCAGGCCACGCTGTTCTTCAACAGCATGAGCCATCACGAGAAAGAGCACATCATCGCCGCCTACAGCTTCGAGTTGGGCAAGGTCGAGCGCGAACATATCCGTGCCCGCCAGGTGAATGAGATTCTGGCCAACATCGACCTGGAACTGGCCAAGCGCGTTGCGCAGAACCTGGGCTTGCCGGCGCCGACCAAAGGCACGGTGCCTGTGCGTGAAACGTCGTTGAAGGAATCGCCGGCCTTGAGCCAGGTGAACCTGCTGTCGGGTGACATCAAGACGCGCAAAGTGGCAATTCTGGCGGCGAACGGTGTGGACGGCGCGGCGATTGCTGCACTCAAGGCAGCCCTGGAGGCTGAAGGTGCGCATGCCAAGCTGCTCGGGCCGACGTCGGCGCCTGTGACCACGGCCGATGGCAAGTCGCTGCCGGTGGATGCGTCGATGGAAGGCATGCCGTCCATTGCGTTCGACGCGGTGTTTATCCCGGGCGGCAAGGAGTCGGTCAAGACCCTGAGCGGCGACGGCGTGGCATTGCACTACGTGCTGGAAGCGTACAAGCACCTGAAGGCCATTGCGGTCGCCAGCGACGTGAAGCCATTGCTCGACCTGTTGAAGCTGGAAGCGGATGCGGGGTTGATCGTGGGGGCGGATGCCAAGGCGTTCAAGGCGTTCTTTGCCGCGATTGCTCAGCATCGGGTGTGGGAGCGTGAGCCGAAGGCTAAGGCGATTCCGGCTTAATTTGTTGGTTGTTTGTTAGATCGTCATCGGGGGCAAGCCCCCTCCCACACTTGAATGTATTCACAGTTCAAATGTGGGAGGGGGCTTGCCCCCGATGCTTTTAGTCCGCTTTACGCGGAATCAGCACAACCTGCGCCGGAATGTGCTTCAGAATCTGCCGGTGAATCTTCAGGTCATACCCCGAATCAATCCGCTTCACCCGTTTGGCCAGTAATGTGGCCAGCCACGGGTAATCCTCGGTGCGTGGCACCTGGATACTGACGTCGCACTGGTAATTCACCACGTCGGTGGCGATGGCATCCAGCTGATGGCGCATGGCTTCGACATCCGCCAAATTCAACGCCACGGTGGTGCTCGGCGCCGCCGGGTCGATGACCTTGGCGGCGGGCTTGGCTTCGGCCGCTTTCAGGGCGGCCTCGGCCTGATCGAGCTCGGCTTTGCGCGCATGACTGATGGCGCTGTTGACGCCGCCGGTCAGGGCCGGGGCCTTGGGCATCAGCGCGCGGGCACGGCTTAGCGCCGTGGCGGCGGCGTTGACGTCACCCTTTTGCAGCACGATCTGGCTGCGCTGCAAGTAGGCTTCGGCCAGCTGGCGCTGGTAAGCCTCGAGCGCCGGGTCATTGGGCGATTGGGCCTGCAAGGTGGCGAGCTGGTCTTCGGCCGTGGCCAATTCGCTGCTGGCCAGGTTTTGCTCCAGCTGCGCGATGGCCGCCGCGCGCGGGTCCAGCGCTTCGGGAGCGGCGGGCGGTGTGCTTTGACAGGCGCCCAGCAGCAGGGAAAATGCGGCAAGGAGCAGATAACGGAAAGTGAACGGCTTCATTCCTGCGACTCTCTATTTGCGCAAAAAGCGAGCAAGTCTACACCCCTCGACGGGGCAGGACAAAACTCAGCAGAAACAGGGCGGCCGCCGACACCACAATCGACGGCCCGGCCGGCGTGTCTTTGAACCATGACAAGGCCAGGCCCCCACACACTGCCAGCATGCCCAGCAGACTGGCGCCGATGGCCATTTGCTCCGGCGAACGGGCATGGCGCTGAGCGGCGGCGGCTGGAATGATCAGCAGCGAGGTGATCAACAATACGCCGACAATCTTCATCGCGACAGCGATCACCACCGCGATCAACAGCATCAGCGCCAGGCGCAGGGCCGGCACGGGCAAACCTTCGACCGTTGCAAGCTCCTCGTGCACGGTGATTGCCAGCAGCGGGCGCCACAGGCTCACCAGCACCAAAAGCACCGCCGCGCTACCACCGAGGATCCACGCAAGATCGGTAGGGCTGATCGCCAGCAGATCGCCAAACAGGTAGGCCATCAGGTCGATGCGCACTTCATGCATGAAGCTCAGTACCACCAGGCCCAGGGACAGGGTGCTCGGCGCCAGGATGCCCAGCAGCGTGTCGGACGCCAGCGGCTGGCGCTGCTGCAGCGTCACCAGTAACACCGCCAGCAGCAGGCAGCCGACGGTTACGGCGATGGTCGGGCTCACGTCGAGCAGGAAGCCCATGGCCACGCCAAGCAGTGCGGCATGGGACAGGGTGTCGCCAAAGTACGCCATGCGCCGCCAGACCACGAACGAGCCCAATGGGCCCGCGACCAACGCCAAAGCCAAGCCTGCCAGCAGGGCGTAGAGCAGAAAATCAGCCATGCTTGCAGCTATCTCCATGAACGTGGGGGGTAGAAGCGTCATCGACAACGGCGCCATGCAGATCGTGGGCATGGTCGTGATGGTGATGGTAGATCGCCAGACTTTGCGCGTTTTTGCCGAACAGCTCGACGAACGCCGGGTCGCCGCTGACCTGTTCCGGGTGGCCGGAGCAGCACACGTGACGGTTGAGGCAGACCACTTGATCGGTGGTGCTCATCACCAGGTGCAAGTCGTGGGAGACCATCAGCACGCCGCAGCCATGGCGGTCGCGCAAACGGGTAATCAGGCTGTACAGCTCGGCCTGGCCGGCGACGTCGACGCCTTGCACCGGCTCATCGAGCACCAGCAGCTCCGGCTCGCGCAGCAGGGCGCGGGCCAGCAGCACGCGCTGCATTTCACCGCCGGAGATGCTCTGCACCGGGCTGTCGATCACCTGTTCGGCGCCGACTTCCTTGAGCGCCGCTTGGGCGCGGGCGCGGTCTACACCGGGCACCAGGCGCAGAAAGCGCAATACCGACAGCGGCAGTGTGGGGTCCACGTGCAGCTTCTGCGGCATATAGCCCACGCGCAGCCGGGGCTTGCGCCATACGCTGCCGCGGTCGGGCTTGAGCAAGCCGAGCACGGCGCGCACCAGGGTGGTCTTGCCGGCGCCGTTGGGGCCGATCAGGGTCACGATCTGCCCCGGCTCCACGCTCAGCGCAATGTTGTCCAGCACGTGTTGCCCGGCGAACGTGACCCCGACCTGCTCCAGGCGGATTAACGGGTTGCTCATCAAGCCCCCTGACAGCCCGAGCACAGGCCGACCACTTCGACCGTTTGCCCTTCGACGCTGAAGCCGACTCCGGCGGCGCTTTTGATGATGGCATCACTGATGCTTTTCTGTTCAAGCTCAATGGCGGCGTGGCACTCGCGGCAAATCAGGAACTGGCCCTGGTGCGCGTGCTCCGGGTGGTTGCAGCCGACAAACGCGTTGAGCGAGGCGATGCGGTGCACCAGGCCGTTTTCCAGCAGGAAATCCAGCGCGCGGTAAACCGTAGGCGGCGCGGCGCGGCGGCCGTCCTGCTCGCTGAGTACGCCGAGGATGTCATACGCGCCCAGCGGCTTGTGGCTTTGCCACACCAGCTCCAGCACGCGACGACGCAGCGCGGTCAGGCGCAAACCCTTCTGCGCGCATAGGGTGTCGGCCTCCGACAATGCGCTGTGAACGCAGTGAGAGTGGTCGTGGGGACGGCTGGCAAGCGGTGTAATAGGCATGAGCGGCAACAGATATTTGATAGAGACGTTATTATGTTACCTGTTCCTACGCCATTGAGTGGTCATCGTGTCCCGACTTTTTCCCGTTTTTGTCGTATTTGTCACCAGTTTGTTCGTGGCTGGCGCCGCTCAGGCCGACGTCAAGGTGCTGACCAGCATCAAGCCGCTGCAACTGATTGCCGCTGCCGTGCAGGACGGTGTAGCCGTTCCGGAGGTGCTGCTGCCACCAGGCGCATCGCCACATAATTTCGCACTGCGCCCATCCGACGTACGGCGCGTGCAGTCGGTCGATCTGCTGTACTGGATCGGGCCGGACATGGAAACGTTTCTGCCGCGCGTGCTGAAGGGCCGCACGGCGCCAACCGTGGCGGTGCAGGATCTGCCAGGCATGAAACTTCGCATTTTCGGCGAAGATAGCCACTCTCACGCTGACGAAGCCGATGAACATGATCACGATCATCGCCCTGGCAGTGTGGATGCGCATTTGTGGTTGTCGACGGTGAACGCCCGCGTAATTGCCGCGCGTATGGCGGCTGACCTCAGTGCGGCCGACCCGGCCAACGCCGAGCGTTATCAAAGCAACGCCAAAGCCTTCGAGGGGCGCCTGGATGCGCTGGACATACGTCTGAAGAAGCGTCTGGCAAGCGTTGAAGGCAAGCCTTACTTTGTCTTTCACGAAGCCTTTGATTACTTCGAAGACGCTTACGGCTTGAAGCACGCCGGCGTGTTCAGCGTAGCCGCCGAAGTGCAGCCCGGCGCCCAGCATGTGGCGGCGATGCGTACGCGGCTGCAGGAAGTGGGCAAGACGTGCGTGTTCAGCGAGCCGCCGTTGCGGCCGCGATTGGCCGAAACATTGGTTGCCGGGTTGCCGGTTAAATTGGCGGAGCTGGATGCGCTGGGCGGCTACACCCCGGCCACTGCCCAGGGCTATGAGCAGGTGCTGGAGAAATTGGGCAACGACCTGGCCGGGTGCCTTGAATCACTCTGACAGTCGCCGCAAATCAAATGTGGGAGGGGGCTTGCCCCCGATGAGGGAGTGTCAGTGAATACATCAGTGACTGACCCACTTTCATCGGGGGCAAGCCCCCTCCCACACTTTTTTAGAGCGCGAACGGCAGATGCACAGCCACCTGTTGGCGCTGCAGCAGGCGATGCTCGAATTCGGCAGGGTCGTGAATAAGCACATCCTGCCCGGCAAACGACTCGGCTGCGATCAGCCGCGACAGCCAGAACCGTACGCACGCCACGCGCAGCAGGGTCGGCCATAGCTCGGCTTCCTTCGCGGTAAACGGCCGCAACCCTGCATAAGCACCCAGCAGCGCACGGGCGCGCGGCCCATCAATCACGCCGTCGGCGTTCGAACACCAGTCATTCAAGGCGATGGCGACGTCATACAGCATCGGCCCGGAGCAGGCGTTGTAGAAGTCGATCAGGCCGGTCAGGTGCGTGCCTTCGAACATCGCGTTGTCGCGAAACAGGTCGGCGTGAACGTTGGCGCGTGGCAGGGCGAGAATCTGCGCCTTGTGGGCTTCTATCTCGTTCAACGCGTCCTGCAACAGGCGCTGTTGTGCGTCGTTCAGATGCGAAATCAACTGCGCGCCTTCACTGAGCATCCACTCCAGCCCGCGATCGGTCCTGCGCTCCAGGACCTTGTCGCCCTGGGTCGCCAGGTGCAGGTGGCCGAGCAGGTCGCCGACCTGGGCGCAATGCTGGGCGTTGGCGTCCTTGATGTGCTTGCCGGCCAGGCGCGGTTGCAGCAAGGCAGGTTTGCCCTTGAGTTCGCGCAAAGCGATACCGTCGGTGGTACGCAGGGCGTAGGGCACCGGCAGGTCGGCGTCGTGGAGCACGTCGAGCAGTTCGATAAAGAACGGCATTTCTGCCACGGGGCCGCGCTCAACCAGGGTCAGGACGAACTCGCCATGCTCCAGGCTGATAAAGAAATTGGTGTTTTCGCTACCGGCGGCAATCCCCTGGAAATCAAGCAGGCGGCCGAGCCCGTAAGGGGCAAGAAAGGTTTCCAGCTCGGGCCGAGCCAGGGGGGTGAACACAGACATGGTTAAAACTGCCGTTACGGGCGCCGCTCAGGGCGGCGCCGGTTGAAATTAGGGAATCATTTCCATTCGAAGATCTTCCATGACGGGATCAGCATATCCGGCTGGTCAGAACGGATGAAGTTCGCGTCGGTTCCATCGGCGCGGACCAGGAAATACGGTGGAGCGCCTTTTGGCGTGACCTTGATGGCGTACAGGAAGCCATTTTGGCGGTACTCCTGGATAGTCTTGTCGCCTTCCGTGCGAATGGTCACCTCCGGATCACCCGACGGGGCATCGTCGGCCGCCATGGCAGCCATCGGAGCGAGTGCAATCAAGCCAGTGAACAGCAGGCGATTGAATGTACGCATGATAACCTTGTCCCTTTGTTTTCATTGGTCCGGCTATTCTAGCGCCTGACCCGCCGAAAAGGTTGATCCTGCTCATGAGCCAAGCGCCCCTCGTCCTGGTGGACGGTTCTTCTTATCTGTACCGCGCCTTCCACGCGCTGCCACCGCTGACCACCTCCAAAGGCCTGCCGACCGGTGCGGTCAAGGGCGTGTTGAACATGCTCAAGAGCCTGCGCAAGCAATACCCGGACAGCCCGTTCGCCGTGGTGTTCGACGCCAAGGGCGGGACCTTTCGCGATGAAATGTTCGCCGACTACAAAGCCAATCGCCCGAGCATGCCCGATGACATGCGCCTGCAGATCGAGCCCCTGCACCAGAGCGTGATAGCCCTGGGCTTCCCGTTGCTGTGCGTCGAAGGCGTCGAGGCCGATGATGTGATCGGCACCCTGGCCCGCAGCAGCGCCGCCGCTGACCGCCCGGTGGTGATCTCCACCGGCGACAAGGACATGGCGCAACTGGTGGATGGGCACATTACCCTGGTCAACACCATGACCGGTAGTTCGATGGACATCGAGGGCGTAAAGGAGAAATTCGGCGTCGCTCCGGAGCAGATCATCGATTATCTGGCGCTGATGGGCGATTCCTCCGACAACATCCCTGGGGTTCCCGGCATCGGTCCGAAGACCGCCTCCGGTTTGCTGGTGGGGGTCAATGGCGGTCTCAAAGAGCTGTATGAGCAGTTGGACATTGTGCCGACCCTGCCGATTCGGGGCGCCAAGACGCTGGCGGCGAAGCTGGAAGAGCACAGGGAGATGGCGTTCCTGTCCTATCGGCTGGCGACGATCAAAATCGACGTGCCCCTGGACATCGGCCTGGACGACTTGCACCTGATCGAGCCGGATCGCGAAAAGTTGCTGGAGCTGTACACGCTGCTCGAGTTCAAGAGCTGGTACGACGAGATCCAGCGCGATAGCAAGCGTGTCGAACTCAAGGCGGCCAACGAAGTTGCGCCTGCCGCCGAGGCCCCTGCCGAGGTGGTTATCGCGGTGCCGGTGGAGACGGTTTACACCACTATCCTTGACCAGGCCACGTTCGATCTATGGTTGAAGAAACTCACCGATGCGCCGTTGTTTGCCTTCGATACCGAGACCACCGGTATCGACGCCCAGCAGGCTCAATTGGTCGGGCTGTCGTTTGCGGTGCAGGCCCATGAAGCTGCCTATATCCCGCTGACGCATGCCTACACCGGCGCGCCGGAGCAATTGGACCGTGACACCGTGCTGCTGGCCTTGAAACCTTTGCTGGAAGATCCGGCCAGGCTCAAGGTCGGCCAGCACGCCAAGTTCGACATGAACATCCTGGCCAACTGCGCCATCGGTGGCGACCCGGCGCAGGGCATCACCGTGCGCGGCATCGCTTTCGATACCATGCTCGAATCCTACGTGCTGAACTCCACCGCGACCCGCCACGACATGGACAGCCTGGCGAAGAAGTACCTGGACCACGACACGGTCAGCTTCCAGGACATCGCTGGCAGGGGCGCCAAGCAGCTGACCTTCGACCAGATTGCCCTTGAGCAAGCCGGCCCCTACGCGGCCGAAGATGCCGACGTGACCTTGCGCCTGCATCAGGAACTGCATGCGAAGTTGACCGCGATCCCGAGCCTGGCCAGTGTGCTGACGGATATCGAAATACCGCTGGTGCCGGTGCTGGCACGTATCGAGCGCCAGGGCGCCTTGGTGGACAAGGACCTGCTGGGCATCCAGAGCATCGAGCTGGGCAACAAGATGATCGAGCTGGAGCGCCAGGCCTTCGAAATCGCCGGTGAGGCATTCAACCTGGGTTCGCCCAAGCAGCTCGGGGCGATCCTCTACGAGAAGCTCGGCATGCCCGTGTTGAAAAAAACCGGCAAGGGCCAGGCATCCACCGCCGAAGAAGTGCTGGCCAAACTGGCGGAGGATGATTTTCCATTGCCCAAGGTACTCATGCAGTACCGCAGCATGAGCAAGCTAAAAAGCACCTACACCGACCGTCTGCCGGAACAGATCAACCCGCGTACCGGGCGTATTCATACGTCCTACCACCAGGCGGTGGCGGCGACCGGGCGTCTGTCCTCCAGCGATCCGAACCTGCAGAACATCCCGGTGCGCACCGCCGAGGGGCGACGCATTCGCCAGGCGTTTATCGCGCCCAAGGGTTACAAGCTGCTGGCGGCGGACTATTCGCAGATCGAACTGCGGATCATGGCGCACCTGTCGAAGGACGAAGGGTTGATGAATGCCTTTCGCAACGACCTGGACGTGCACACCGCCACGGCTGCCGAGGTCTTCAAGGTTGAATTGACCGAGGTCACCTCCAACCAGCGCCGCAGTGCCAAGGCGATCAACTTCGGCCTGATCTACGGCATGGGTGCCCAGAAGCTGGGCAAGGACATTGGCGTCGACACCAAGACTGCCAAGGCCTATATCGATGTGTACTTCGCCCGCTATCCCGGGGTGCGCGAGTACATGGAGCGCACCCGTGCCCAGGCGGCGGACCAGGGCTACGTGGAAACCTTCTTCGGGCGGCGCCTGTACTTGCCGGATATCAACTCCAACAAGCCTCAGGAGCGCGCGGCGGCAGAACGCACCGCGATCAACGCGCCAATGCAGGGCACGGCAGCGGACATCATCAAGAAAGCCATGGTGAAGGTGGACAACTGGCTGACGGAATCAGGCCTGGACGCCAAGGTCATTCTCCAGGTGCACGACGAACTGGTACTGGAGGTCCGTGAGGATCTGGTCGCCGAGGTCAGCGAAAGAATTCGCGAGCACATGAGCGCTGCGGCTCAGTTGGACGTGCCCCTGGTGGTGGACGTGGGCGTTGGCGATAACTGGGACGAGGCGCATTGATTCTGCGGTTTCGCCGTCACAATCGGTGATGGCGAAACGCTTTAGATCGGAAGCTACCGTCAGTTATTTCCAAGTGTTTTTTGAATCTGCCGGAACTTAACCTGTGAACTGCCACTCAGAGTTACTGAATGGGTGGTGAAGCCCTTCAATGCTCCTATGTTGTGTTAAGTGTTGGCAGATATCCGGACCCCACCCTAGCGGTTCGGAACTTGGACCCCGAACTTCCCCTCCCCATACGAAGTCCGGGGTTTTTTTTGCCTGCAGAAAAGTTATTCGGCGATTTCCGCGCCCTTGTCCGCTAATTCCATCCAGCCGGCCAGCACGGTGTAGGCGTCTTCCAGGCCCATGCGCTTGGGCGCGGAGAACAATTGGATGGTGATGGCATCGCCCCAACCCTTGCGGATTTCGGACTGCACTTTGAGCAGGGTGTTCTTGGCCGCGCCGTAGGTCAGCTTGTCGGCCTTGGTCAGCAGGATGTGCATCGGCATGCCGCTGGCGACCGCCCAATCGAGCATCAACAGGTCGAAATCGGTCATTGGATGACGGATGTCCATCATCAGGATCAGACCTTTCAAACTCTCCCGACCACCCAGGTAAGCCTCGAGGTGACGCTGCCAGTGCAGCTTCAACGGGATAGGGACTTTTGCATAACCGTAGCCCGGCAGGTCGACCAGACGCCGATCATCGTCTAGCTTGAAGAAATTGAGCAACTGCGTGCGACCCGGGGTTTTCGAGGTGCGTGCCAGGCTGGCATGGGTGAGCGTGTTCAATGCGCTGGACTTGCCAGCGTTGGAACGGCCGGCAAAGGCGACTTCAAAGCCTTCGTCATCGGGGCATTGGTCCACTTTGGCGGCGCTGAGCATGAAGGTGGACTGTTGGCACAGGCCGAGGATGGGATTCTTGAGTTGCATGAGTTTTCCGATGTGGGCGGTGCCGAAAAAGGGTGCGGCAAGCGGTGTCGTTTCCGTTTCAGTAGCGCCAGTATATAATGCCGCAGATTTTGTGTGTGCTTTGTCCCAGCGAAGGATGACGTTCACGGGAGCGAAAAGACCTTTATTGCGCATTAGAACGCAAAACGCTCTCAAACCCTGAATTGATCGACACATGATCAAGTGATTGCCCCAGGGTTTCAAGGCAATGCCGCCGCGTGGTTTGTGCATGGACTGCAGTACCGAGGATTACCAGGCCATCAATGAGTTGATGGTGAGTAAACCCGGTAGATAACTCTTAAACCCTTAGCCGTAGTTGGATTAGCTGATGAACAAACTGATCGTGAGTCTGCTGTTGACCTTGGGCATCACCGGTGTTGCCCATGCCGCAGGCGACGCTACCGCGGGGCAGGCGAAAGCCGCCGTGTGTGGTGCTTGCCATGGACCGGACGGTAACAGCCCGGCGCCGAACTTCCCCAAATTGGCCGGCCAGGGTGAACGTTACCTGGCCAAGCAGATGCACGAAATCAAGGATGGCAAGCGCGTGGTGCTGGAAATGACCGGCTTGCTGGCCAACTCCAGCGATCAGGACATCGCTGACATCGCGGCGTATTTTGCCAGCCAGAAAGGCAGTGTGGGAGCTGCTGATCCGAAACTGGTCGCCCGTGGCGAGAAACTGTTCCGTGGCGGCGATCTGGACAAGGGCCTGCCCGCCTGTACCGGCTGCCATTCGCCAAATGGCGCAGGCAATGCCGCCGCCGGCTTCCCGCACTTGAGCGGCCAGCACGCTGCCTACATCGCCAAACAGCTGACCGACTTCCGCAAGGAGGAAGCCGGCCGGGCCAATGATGGCGACGCAATGACCATGCGCACCATCGCCCGCAAACTGAGCGATGAAGACATTGCTGCAATCTCCAGTTACATCCAGGGCCTGCACTGACAGACGGCAACGTTAACGCTCGATTAATCCGTCGATGCAAGCATAAAAAGGGTGGCCACGGCCGCCCTTTTTTGTGGGCGCTGCCGTTACACTAACGAACTCATGTCCGCGTAGACCTGTCACACATAAAGGTCGCGTGAGGCGACTTTATTTGTCCAGGAGTAAAGCATGCGTAAACTGATCCTCAGCGCCGCTCTCGTCACTGCCAGTCTCTTCGGCATGACCGCACAAGCTGCCGACGTGCCGCTTGAAGCCGGTAAAACCTACGTTGAACTGACTAACCCGGTCCCGGTTTCGGTTCCCGGCAAAATCGAGGTGGTGGAGCTGTTCTGGTATGGCTGCCCGCATTGCTACGCCTTTGAACCGACCATCAACCCCTGGGCCGAAAAGCTGCCCAAGGACGTGAACTTCAAACGCATTCCGGCCATGTTCGGCGGCCCATGGGATGCCCACGGCCAGCTGTTCCTGACCCTGGAAGCCATGGGTGTGGAGCATAAGGTCCACAACGCGGTATTCAACGCGATCCAGAAAGAAGGCAAGCGCCTGACCAAGCCGGACGAAATGGCTGACTTCGTTGCCACCCAGGGTGTCGATAAAGACAAGTTCCTGGCCACCTTCAATTCCTTTGCCATCCAGGGCCAGATCAAGCAGGCCAAGGAGCTTGCGCAGAAGTATGGCGTGCAAGGCGTACCGACCCTGATCGTCAACGGTAAGTACCGTTTCGACCTGGGCAGCACCGGTGGTCCTGAACAAACCCTCAATGTCGCCGACCAGCTGATCGCCAAAGAGCGCGCAGCCAAGTAAGGGGCTCGCCATGCGTCGTTGGGGTACCGAGCGTGTCGTCGGCCTGCATGATCCGCAGGTCAACGAACACCACCTGGAGTCCACAGGCCTGCCGGCAGACAGCCGCCTGCGCCTGCTCAGTTTCAATATTCAGGTGGGGAACAGTACCGAGAAATATCGGCACTACCTCACGCGCGGGTGGCAGCACTTGCTGCCGCACAAGGGGCGTACCGGCAACCTGCAGAAAATCGGCGACCTGCTCAGCGACTTCGACCTGGTCGCTCTGCAGGAAGCCGACGGCGGCAGCCTGCGCTCCGGCTATATCAACCAGGTGGAACACCTTGCTCAGCTCGGTGCCTTCCCCTACTGGTACCAGCAACTCAATCGCAACCTCGGGCGCCTGGCGCAGCACAGCAATGGTGTGCTCAGTCGCCTGAAGCCGACCGTCATCGAGGATCATCCGTTGCCGGGCCCCAAAGGGCGTGGCGCGATCCTGGTGCGTTTCGGCGAAGGCCCGGAAGCCTTGGTGGTGGTGATGATGCACCTGGCGCTCGGCGGGCGTACGCGCAACCTTCAGTTGGCCTACGTGCGCGACTTGATTGGCAACTACAAGCATCAGGTGTTGATGGGGGACATGAACACCCACGCCAACGACCTGCTGCAGAATTCCCCTCTGCGCGATCTTGGCTTACTGGCGCCGCAAGTCGAAGCCACGTTTCCCAGTTGGCGTCCGCAGCGCTGTCTGGACCATATCCTGCTCAGCCCGAGCCTCACACTGGAAAGTGTGCAAGTCCTGGCGCAGCCCATTTCAGATCACCTGCCGGTCGCGGTAGAGATTCGTCTGCCGGGTTCGCTCACGGCTGATGCATTCCCCGCATTGAGCCCAGGCCCCGGCGGTCCTCTTGCATGAGCGACGATGCCCAGCGCTGGAAAGAAAAATACCTTAAAAGCGTTGAGCAACAAGACCAGCTCGAGCGCCGCTGGGCCGCTCGCCTCGACCTGTTGCGCCGAGGGCTGGTGCGCAGCACGCTGGCGGCTGAAGGCACCGACCGCGCTGTCGACCAATGCATGAAGGAAATGCGCGATGTCGTGCGAACCGACGACATGGACGCTGCCCTCGCCGCCTTGCTGCCGCGCCTGGAAAAGGCCGTGCTGGATTCCGAGCAGCGCCGCGAAACCCGGGTCGACCAGATCAGTACCGCCCTCACCGCCCTGGTCGCGCAGTTGCAGAAACTTCCGCTGCCCCGTGAAGTGGCGCGCCCGCTGAAGACGTTTGCCAAGCAGCTTGACGGTCGAGTCGGGCAGGCCCGGGAAATACCCCTGCTGCTCAGCGAATTGAGCAGCCTGCAGGAGCAGGCGCTGCATAACCTGGAGCCTGATGGCGAAACGCCGCGCTCCGGGCCTGGTTTATTGCAGCGCTTGTTTGGTGCCAAGGAGCTTTCGAACGAAGCGTCAACGCCCGAGCCCGAGACGCCCCCTGCGCCGAAATCCGTCACATCCTCACCGGCTGCGCCTGGGCCTTCAGAGCCGGCGCAATCTGAAGAACTGGCCCAGGCATTGCGGGCTTTTGCGCCGTTGCCGCCAACCACAGCCACCTCTGCGCCTGAGCCCGCGGCGCCCGTCAAGGAGGCGTCCACCAGCGTAACATTCGAGTTCGAAGCGCCTGCTCAGACGTCATCCGCGCCCAAGCCTGACGAACCCGAGGCGCTTGAAGCGCCGGCCGAGGAGGACGCTCCCGAAAGCGCACTCGCGGCTTTTATTGAAGCGCCGCAAGACGCCGTCTATACGCCTGAGGAAACGCTGATCGGCAGCCTTTCACTCCCGCCCGTATTGGATACCGCGGAGCCTGAACCCGACGCCCTGCAGTCGGATGGCCTTTACGCCCTGCCCGATTCACCCGAGCCTTCCTACAGCTCGGTTGCCAAACATATCGAAGACACCTTGCTCGGCCTGCTGGAAGAGTTGCCTTTGCCCGAGCGGCACCGGCCCCAGGCCGAAGCCATGCGCGAGCGCCTGGCCCATGGCTTGAACTGGTACGAGCTTCTGCCGATTCTCGATGACTTGGCGGTGCTGATGCTGGCGGTGACCGACAGCGGCCAGCATGAATTCGAGGCTTACCTTAAACAGCTCAACGAGCGCCTTGAAGCATTCCAGGGCCATTTGCAGTTCGCCAGCGATGAGCACGCCGACAGCCGCTCCGCCGCTCGGGAGCTGGACACGCAAATTCGCGAGCAGGTAGATGGCCTGCAAAGCAGCGTGCAGGACGCCGCCGATCTGGACAGCCTCAAGCAGGTGCTGGAGAGCCACCTTGAAGGCTTGCTCGGCACCATGGACGAACACCAGCAGCAGCGAGACCAGCGCGAAAAAGAGGTGGCGGCGCGCCTTCAGGGCCTGGCGGAGCGGGTGGCGAACATGGAGCAGGAAGCCCAGGGCTATCGTGAGCATCTGGAGATACAGCGCCAGAAAGCACTACTCGATCCGCTTACCGGTTTGCCCAACCGCGCGGCCTGGAGTGAGCGCCTGGATCATGAGGTCAATGCCTGGCATCAGCAGGGCAACTCCCTCTCACTGGCCATGCTGGACCTGGATCACTTCAAGCGCATCAACGACGGCTACGGCCACCTGGCCGGCGATAAAGTACTGAAGATCATCGCCAATGTGTTGCGCAAGCGCCTGCGATCGACTGACTTTATCGCGCGTTTTGGCGGTGAAGAATTTGTGTTGTTGATGCCTGACTCAGCCTTGTCGGACGCCTTAGCCGTCGGTGAAATGCTGCGAGTGGCTGTCGAGGCTTGCCCGTTCCACTTCAAGGGCGAGCCGGTGACCATCACGGTATCCATGGGCGTCGCGCAGTTCCAGCCGGGCGAGCGCAGTGACCTGGCACTCAAGCGCGCCGATGAAGCGCTCTACAGGGCCAAGGCGGCGGGACGTAATCAGGTGCAGGCCGCGTAAAAGATGTTCCATTTTGTAATTTGGCCGCCTGGAATTTGACCTTACGTTACACTGTTGCATTATCGTCCTCTGTGTAATGCCTCCCCCATGAAATCTTTCTTTATCGCTTTTGCAGTTCTTCTGCTCGCCGGCTGCTCCAGTGGCCCGCGCCTGAACACCAGCCACCCTTCGGTGAACCACGACAATCGTGTGCAGTTCGTTGTGGTGCATTACACCTCGGCCAACCTTGAGCGCTCACTGGCGCTGTTGACTCATGGTCAGGTCAGCAGCCATTACCTGATCGGCGATGACGCCTCAGGCACAATCTACAAACTGGTTGATGAAAACCAGCGCGCCTGGCATGCGGGAGAAAGCGAATGGATGGGGCGCACCTGGCTCAACTCCAGCTCCATCGGCATCGAGATCGTCAACCCTGGCTACAGCGATACCCCGACCGGCCGGGTGTGGTACCCGTACTCCGAAGCGCAGGTGAAGTCGCTGGTGGTGTTGCTCAAGGACATCAGCAAGCGTAACGGTATCGAGCCCAGGAACATCATCGGGCACAGCGATATCGCGCCGCTGCGCAAATTGGACCCGGGGCCGTTGTTTCCATGGAAGCGTCTGGCCGATGAGGGCCTGGGGATCTGGCCGGATGCCCAGGCAGTGGCTCGATTCCAGCAGCAGTACGCCGCGCAACCGCCGAGCATCACCTGGTTCCAGGAAGAGCTGGCGCGTCTGGGCTACTCGACACCGCAAACCGGCGAGCTGGACGTGGCCACGCGTCATGTGATCGCCGCGTTCCAGATGCGTTTTCGACCGTCGTTGTTCGACGGCACTCCAGATGCGCAAAGTGCGGCGATCCTGCGCGCCTTGAACCAGCGCTGAAGGGTAGCGAGCCCTTTCTGGCCAGGGAGCTGGTTCTTACAAAGGCAAGGCCATATAGAACTGCGTTCCCTGCCCCGGCCGTGAATACACACCCATGCGGCCGCCATGCAATTGCACGATCTCCTTGCACAGCGCCAGCCCCAGGCCGGCGCCGCCTTTCTTGCGCCCTACCTGCACGAAGGGCTCGAAGATGCGCCCCTGCTGGCCGTAGGCAATGCCTTCACCGTTGTCCTCGACGCTGATAATCACCCGTTCGCCATGACGTCGCGCCTGCAAGCGAATCTGCCCATCCTCGGCAGTATGCCGCAGGGCATTGCCCAGCAAGTTGTCGAGCACACGCTCCAGTTGCGCCTGGTCGGCGTACAGGCGTGGCAGGCCCGACTGGGCTTCCACCAGCAGTTCGACGCGTTGCGCGTTCGCCGGTTCGGCGAACCGGGCCCGGGCATGTTCCAGCAGGTCGGTGACGTCGCACGGCCCCAGCGTGAGTTTCTGCAGGCCGTTCTGGTAGCGCGAGAAGTTGAGCAAATCGTTGATCAACTGCATCAACCGCTGCATTTCTTCGTTGACCGTATCCAGCAGGTCGGCTTCGCGTGACTCAGCCGGGAACTTGGCTCGCTCGCGGAAAAGTCCGAAGGCCATGTGCATGCCGGTCACCGGTGTGCGCAATTCATGGGAGGCGCGCAACACGAACTCGCTGCGCACCCGCTCAAAGGCACGTTGCTCGGTGACGTCATGCAGCACCATCACGGCGCCCAGGATATGCCCCTCGGTGTGGCTCACCGGGGTCAGGCTGTACGTCAGCAGGCGCAGCTCACCTTCGACTTCCACTTCCAGATCTTCCGGCGCCCGCTCCAGGTTGCCGCCGCGCAGCACCAGATGCAGTTGTTCATCCATTTCCGGGCGGCCCAGCGCTTCGCCCAAGCCCTGGCCGAGGCGCTCTTCGTCCCAACCCAGCTGGCGTTGCGCGACGGGGTTGAGGTGTTCAAGCTGGCCTTGGCGGTCGATCATCAGCAGGCCATCGTCGATGCTGTCGAGCACCGCCTGCAAGCGCTGCTGACCGGCAAGCAACTCATCGACATTGGTGGCCTGGTGTTGGCGCAAAGCCTCGGCCATGATGCCGAAGCGACGGGTCAGCAGGTTCATTTCCGCCGCCGTCGATATCGGTAATGTCACTTCGAAATCGCCTTGCCCGATTTTATCGGCAGCCTTGGCGAGCGCTTCGATGGGCGCGCCGAATCGCCGGGCAATGCCATGGGCGGTCACGAAGCCGATGATCAATACCGCGAGGCCCACCAGCCCTAGCAAGCTGGCGATCAACAGCGCACGCTCACGGGATTTATGCTCGCTTGTGCTGATATTTTCCAGCGCCTGCCTGTGGTGGACGATCAGGCCGTTGCGTAGGGTATTGAAGGTTTCAGTGAGCTTTTCCTTGCTGCCCGGCAGAGGCGGGTTCTGCTGGGATTCGTCAAATGCCTGCAGCAGGTTCTGGTAGTCCTTGCGTGCCTGCTCGAAACCGTGGGTATGACCGTCACGCTGTTCATGGGCGATGCCCTGGTCCAACAGGTCGAAGTAGCGCCGTTTGGAGGCTTCCAGGGCTGCCGGGTCGGGACGCTTTTCGAGCATCATGATCAATTGATCGCCCAGGCTCTGGCGCAACTTCACGCCCAGGTCGAGGGTGACGAAATTGCTGCGAATCAACGACTCCTGGGTCTTGGCCATCTGCATCACGCTGACCAGGCCCAGGATCAGCCCCAGCAGGGCCACAGTGATCAGCGCCGAGATGCTCAGGAATAACCGGGTGCGCAGTTTCATCGCGAGCTTCATGAGGTACAGCTCATAAGTTGTACTGTTTGCGTTTGCGATACAGGGTCGACGCATCGATGCCGAGGGTGCGGGCGGCTTGATCCAGCGTATCGCTGGTGGCAAGTACCGCGCCGATATGGGCTTTTTCCAATTCGTCCAGGCTCAGTGCCGCACCGATGCGTGGGGCGTTGGTGGTCGGTTGCTCGGCCATGCCGAGGTGGCTGATCTCGACCTTCTCCTGAGGGCAGATGATGCTGGCGCGTTCCACCACGTTGCGCAGCTCGCGGATGTTGCCGGGCCAGCGATAGTTGAGCAGCGCTTCGCGCGCCTGATCGCTGAAGCCGCGCGCCGGGCGGGCATATTCCTTGACGAAACGCGCCAGGAAGCGGTCGGCCAGGGTGAGGATGTCTTCGCTGCGCTCGCGCAGCGGCGGCAGGTGCAACGTGATGACATTGAGGCGGTACAGCAAGTCTTCACGGAAGCGGCCGTCGCGCACCATGTCTTCGAGGTTCAGGTTGGTGGCGGCGAGAATACGCACGTCCGCGCGGCGGGTAACCGGGTCGCCCACCCGCTCGTATTCCTTATCCTGAATAAAGCGCAGCAACTTGGGTTGCAGAGTGAGCGGAAAGTCGCCGATCTCGTCGAGAAACAACGTGCCGCCGTCTGCCTGGTTGACGCGGCCCAATGTGCTTTCGCTGGCGCCGGTAAATGCGCCGCGGCTGTGGCCGAACAGTTCGCTCTCCATCAGTTCCGCGGTCAGCGATGGGCAGTTGATGGTCACGCAGGATTTTTTCGAGCGTTTGCTCCAGCCGTGAATGGCCCGCGCCAACTCGCCTTTACCGGTGCCTGACTCGCCGAGGATCAAGATATTGGCATCGGTGCCGGCGACCTGCCGTGCGGTTTCCAGTACCACCATCATGGCCGGGCTATGAGAGTCGAGGCCGTCCTTGGGCTGGCGCACCGCGCCTTCCAGTGCTTCCAGCCGTGCCGAGAGCTGGCGTACTTCCAACTGCTTGGCGGTAGCCAGGCGCAGTTGGTCCGGGCTGCAGGGCTTGACCAGATAGTCGGCGGCGCCGGCCTGGATCGCATCGACTGCAGTGTCCACCGCCGAATGGGCGGTAACGATCACGACACGCATCCATGGCGCCTGGATACGCATATGCGCCAATACATCCAGGCCGTTGTCCTCGCCCAGGCGCAAGTCGAGAAAGCACAGGTCGAACACTTGGCGTTGCATCAAGGCATCGGCTTGGGCTGCGCTGTTGGCGGTGGCGACGGTGTAGCCTTCATCTTCCAGGCAATAGCGGAAGGTCCGGAGGATCGCGGACTCGTCATCCACTAAAAGAATGCGGCCTTGAAGTTCCTTGGCTGATTCCATCTGTCCCGCGCTCCTTAACTGTGAATGTTGGTGTTTAGTCCCGGAATAATCGGGCAAGTTGCATGGTTTATTCTGATCGATAAAAGGAAGCATCGCGTAGCTATCTGCACATCTTCCTACACGCCCTAGTAAAAGGCCCGATCTAGTGGCGTTTTCATAGCTTCTCGCCCCTTCGGCAATCGCCCATTCGCTTTCGATCCCTCGACCCGACCACTGGCCATCGTGCATTTCGCACGGCCCCTGAAAGGGCATCGTGCAGGATGCTGTGCTGTGTGCCGATAGATAATTCTTAACTATATGATTTTATTGAGTTTTATTTTGTAAAAAAACTGGCATGAGCTCTGCAATAGGTACTGCATAGAGCGTCATGACCGAATAATCAGAATGCGGGAGAAAGCAGTATGACTCGCCAACGCCTCAGCCAATTGCGTGTATCGCCGCTGCATGTGCAGCAAGGTCTGTTCGCCAGCCTGGCGTTGATGGTCACGCTGATTGCCGGCCAGCAGATGCAGCATTGGCAGCAGAGTCAGCAGCAAGCCCCGCAGTTCGAACGCCCCGTCATGACCCAGACCCATTTCCGTTCCGTTGGCAGCACGACTGCTGATGTAACCGCCCCGCAACTGCGACTGGCAGACCAGGAGTCCACCCTGAGCGAACTGCCGGTTCAAGAACGCTGGGTGTTCTAAGCAACACATCGTCGCTCGCGTCGAGCGACTGCATGGCATCACCGCTGTTACCCCTATGAAAGCTTAAGGAGAATCACCATGTTGAGTTGGGCAATCACATTTCTGATCATCGCCATTGTGGCTGCAGTCCTGGGCTTCGGTGGTATCGCCGGCACCGCTACGGGTATCGCCAAGATTCTCTTCGTGGTCTTCCTTGTGATGTTTATCGCATCGTTCTTCTTTGGTCGTAAAGGCCGAGGCTGAATATGACCACTGTGCCTTTTAAAGCCATAGCCGCCGCCCTGCTGTTGGGCGGCAGCAGCCTGGTGATGGCCGCCAACGACGGCCAATCCCGGGCCAATGAATTGCTCAGCACGGATGCGCAGTACCGTGAAACCTGGCAAGGCGTGGTCAAGAAAGAGCAGCGCCTGCCCGAATGGGTGATGAACCTGTCGGGCGCGGCCAAGCAGATGAACGCTGTAGAAGAAGATGGTGAGAAGTACCTGGTAGGGCCGCTGTGTGAAACGGCAGATACTTGCCGGAACAAGCGCCTGATCGTCGCCTTCAGCTTCGATAAGGAAGATGCCTACGCCATGTTGGTGGAAGTCCCGGCCGGCCTGCCGGCGGACAAATCGCCGACGCGGCATGCCGACTACCGATTTATCGGTAAGCCGGATGAAGGTATGCAGAAGCTGCTCATGGAGCAGCTGAAGAAAGATCCGAATTGGTACTAGGTTCCGTCTTACGGAGCCGGCGTCCATAGAAAGAAGCCAGTTCGCTTCTTTTTGTTTGCATCGCATACCAAATGCGATGCATGACCAGGGGGCCGGGTTGCTCTGATCGATCAGGATCGGCGTGACCTACGGGCACAGGGAGTGCCTGCGCAAGGGCCGGGTCAGGTGAAAAGCTGCGACGCAAGTTCACAAGTCCTCAAGCTTGCTGAACTTGCGGCGGGCTTATGACTCTCAAAGCCCGGGCATCATGCCGGCCATAGCTGGCATTCCTCGTTTTGCCTCTCGCCAATCATTACGTAGTGTGTCGGCGCGACCATCCATCGATAAATTTTTCCGAGCGCAATAGCCTGTTTCTTACGTCATGCCGCGGATATTCCAAGCATTTCTACCCAACACCCCAAGTCTTCAGCTACCTCTACGCAAGCCGGAATTGGCAGCCTCACGGCCGGTTCACCCGCTTCAATGGCGTATTCGAACTGACCGCTCAGACAATTATTTTCAAAAAAAACCATGCCGATTCGGCATAGGGTAGGCGTTTACGGCATTAGACGCCGCCGCCTTGCATGGGAATAGTTGCGCCTTTTTTCGCCTGCCAGTAAGCCATTTCGGCCACGCTGCGGTGACCTTCCATGGAGGCAGATGCTCACACTTTTTCGCTTTCGAGCGGTCCAGCTGGCGCATTTGCCTTAAGTTCACTTGAAGTAAGGGTAATGACATGAAGAAGGCAAAGCTAAGCCTCGCCTGGCAGATCCTCATCGGTTTGGTGCTGGGGATCGCAATCGGTGCAGTGCTCAACCATTTCAGTGCTGAAAAGGCCTGGTGGATCAGCAACGTGCTGCAGCCGGCAGGCGATATCTTTATCCGCCTGATCAAGATGATCGTTATCCCAATCGTGATTTCGTCGCTGATTGTCGGTATTGCCGGTGTGGGTGACGCGAAAAAGCTGGGCCGCATCGGCGTCAAGACCATCCTTTACTTTGAAGTCGTCACCACCATCGCCATCGTGGTCGGCCTGTTGCTGGCCAACCTGTTCCATCCGGGCGCGGGCATCGACATGAGTACCCTGGGTACTGTCGATATCTCCAAGTACCAGGCAACCGCCGCCGAAGTGCAGCATGAGCATGCGTTCATCGAGACCATTCTCAACCTGATCCCGTCGAACATCTTCGCAGCCGTCGCCCGTGGCGAGATGCTGCCGATCATCTTCTTCTCCGTGCTGTTCGGCCTGGGCTTGTCGAGCCTCAAGCCGGAACTGCGCGAGCCGCTGGTGACCATGTTCCAGGGTGTGTCCGAGAGCATGTTCAAAGTCACTCACATGATCATGAAGTACGCCCCTATCGGCGTATTTGCGCTGATCGCGGTGACGGTCGCCAACTTCGGCTTCGCCTCGCTGCTGCCATTGGCCAAGCTGGTGATCCTGGTTTACGTCGCGATATTGTTCTTCGCGTTTGCGGTGCTGGGCCTGATCGCCCGTCTGTTTGGTTTCTCGATCCTCAAGCTGATGCGCATCTTCAAGGACGAGCTGGTGCTTGCCTACTCCACCGCCAGTTCCGAAACCGTACTGCCGCGTGTGATCGAGAAGATGGAAGCCTACGGCGCGCCGAAGGCGATCTGCAGCTTCGTGGTGCCGACGGGTTACTCGTTCAATCTCGACGGTTCGACCCTGTATCAAAGCATCGCCGCGATCTTCATTGCCCAGTTGTACGGCATCGACCTGTCGATCGGCCAGCAACTGATGCTGGTGCTGACCCTGATGGTCACCTCCAAAGGCATCGCCGGCGTGCCGGGTGTGTCCTTCGTGGTGTTGCTGGCTACCCTGGGCAGCGTGGGCATTCCATTGGAAGGCCTGGCGTTTATCGCGGGTGTAGACCGTGTGATGGACATGGCGCGTACCGCGCTGAACGTGATCGGCAACGCCTTGGCCGTGCTGGTTATCTCGCGCTGGGAAGGCATGTACGACGATGCCAAGGGCGAGCGCTACTGGAATTCGCTGCCGCACTGGCGCAGCAAAGAGGCGCTGCCGGCCGGTGAGATCACTCGCGGCTGATCGCTCGATTGCGCTGACACAAACCCCGGATAATTCCGGGGTTTGTCGTTTCTGCCAGCCCCGCTATCATTCGCCCCATCTTTCGGGGGATTCAACTAATGCTCAATGGCCTGTGGCTTGGCTTCTTTGTGGTGGCAATGGTGTCAGCACTGGCGCAATGGCTGGTGGGCGGTAACGCCGGAATTTTTGCGGCGATGGTGGAAAGCATTTTCGCCATGGCCAAATTGTCGGTGGAGGTCATGGTGCTCTTGTTCGGCACCTTGACGTTGTGGCTGGGTTTTCTGCGTATCGCCGAAAAAGCCGGGATCGTCGACTGGCTGGCCAGGGCCCTGGGCCCGCTGTTTCGTCGCCTGATGCCGGAGGTGCCCGCCGGTCACCCTGCCATCGGCTTGATCACCCTCAATTTCGCCGCCAACGGCCTGGGCCTGGACAACGCCGCCACGCCCATCGGCCTCAAGGCCATGAAGGCGCTGCAGGAACTCAACCCCATCCCCAATACGGCGAGCAACGCACAGATCCTGTTCCTGGTGCTCAATGCGTCCTCGCTGACGCTGTTGCCGGTGACCATCTTCATGTACCGCGCCCAGCAAGGCGCTGCCGACCCGACGCTGGTGTTCCTGCCGATCCTGCTGGCCACCAGCGCGTCGACGCTGGTGGGCCTGCTGTCGGTAGCGGTGATGCAGCGCCTGCGCCTGTGGGACCCGGTCGTGCTCGCCTACCTGATTCCCGGCGCGTTGGTGCTGGGAGGCTTCATGGCGTTGCTGGCGACCCTGTCCGCCACGGCGCTGGCCGGGTTGTCTTCGATCCTGGGCAACCTCACGCTGTTTGGCTTGATCATGCTGTTCCTGGTGATCGGCGCCTTGCGCAAGGTCAAGGTGTATGAGGCCTTTGTCGAAGGTGCCAAGGAAGGTTTTGACGTCGCCAAGAACCTGCTGCCCTATCTGGTAGCGATGCTCTGTGCGGTGGGCGTGTTGCGTGCTTCCGGCGCCCTGGACTTCGGCCTGGAAGGGATTCGCCACCTGGTGGCCTGGACCGGCATGGACACGCGGTTTGTCGACGCACTGCCGACCGCGATGGTCAAGCCGTTCTCCGGCAGCGCGGCGCGGGCGATGCTGATCGAGACCATGCAGACCCAGGGTGTGGACAGCTTCCCGGCGTTGGTGGCGGCGACGATCCAGGGCAGTACCGAGACCACGTTTTATGTGTTGGCGGTGTACTTCGGGTCGGTGGGCATCCAGCGGGCGCGGCATGCGGTGGGGTGTGCGTTGTTGGCGGAGTTTGCGGGTGTCGTTGCAGCTATTGCGGTGTGCTACTGGTTCTTTGGTTGAGCTTAGATTGCTATCGGGGGCAAGCCCCCTCCCACACGTTGATCTGTGAATGCATTCAAATTGTGGGAGGGGGCTTGCCCCCGATGAGGCCCTCAACCTTTAGGTGTAGTGTTGCCTTGCGCCACCACCCAATCCACTACCTGCCTATTCAGTTGATCCCCGGCTTGCCCAAAAGCAGCCACCACCGCCGGCACCTTGGTGTCCCCCACCTTCTGCCTCACCTCAAACCGCCGGCTGGCAATAATCCGCTGATCACTGCCGCGCACCAGCCGCGCATCCAGGCGAATCACCACCTCCACTGCCGTGCCGTGGTATTCGCTCTGAAACGCCTGTAACTGGCCTCCCAGCTCATAGTCCGCCTGCAGGTTGGTCTCATCGGTACTCAACAGCGTCACCCGCCCATCACGCTGGAAGCCATCCAGCAGGCGATTGCGCAACAGCACCGGCGCCGGGTCGCTCCAGCGCGAGTGGGCATAGCTGCTGATCAGATCGCCATTGGGCACCACCGCGATGCGTGGGCTGTCGAGAAATTCGCTGGTCTGTGGCTTGGTCACGCGCAGTGACCAGCTCACCGGCGTACCTTGGCTGACGGGCTGCGTCGACGCCAGGCGGTAGACGTCGGACGGGTCCGGCTTGGGCAGGATCGAGCACGCGCTCATCAATGCAAAGGCCACGGGGGCGATGATTCGGTAAGCACGCTTCATGGCGTGAACTCCTTGTTCTTGTCACTGCCCAGCAGGTAACCGCTGGGGTTGGCTTCCAGGCGGCGGGAGATGGCGCGCAGCGAACCGAGGGTTTCGCGCAGTTCGCGCACGGCCGGCGCCAGTTCATTGAGGCCCTGCAGACCGCTGTTCACCGAGTCCTTGTTGTTGGCCAGCAAGGTATTGAGGGTGGCGGTGCTTTGCTCAAGGGACTTCATTGCCTGCTCCGCGCTGCCAAAGGCTTGCTTGCCTTGGTCGTTGAGCAAACCGTTGGCGTTGCGCATCAAGACGGTGGTCTGTTCCAGCGCGCCGCCGGCCTGCTTGCTCACTTGCATCAATTGCTGCATCACCACTTTGATGTCGCCGCGCTGTTCTGCAATGGCGCCGGTGGTTTGCTGCAGATTGTCCAGGGTGGTGCTCAAGCGTTCGACGTTTTCCCGGGAGAACAGCTGGTTGGCGTTATGCAGCAGCAGGTTGACGCTGGTCATCAGGTCGTTGCTGTTATTGAGCAGGCGGGCGATGGGCGACGGCGACGCGATGATCTCCGGCAGGTTGCCGTCCTTGCCCTTGAGTTCCGGGCTCTGCGGAGTGCCGCCGCTGAGTTGGATGATCGACGTGCCGGTGATGCCGGTCAGTGCCAGTTTGGCCTGGGTGTCTTCCTTGATCGGCGTTTGCCCGGCGAGGCGGATGCGCGCCAGCACGCGGCGCGGGTCCTTGGGGTCCAGGCGCAGGCTGGTGACATCGCCGACCTTGATCCCGCTGTACTGCACCGAACTGCCCTGGGACAGGCCGCTGACCGCTTCGTTGAACACCACCTCATAGTCCTGGAAGGCGCTGTCGACGCTGGATTTGGCCAGCCACAGGCCGAACAGCATCGCGCCGACCACCACTATTACGCTGAACAGTCCGATCATCACATGATGGGCTCGGGTTTCCATGTCATACCTCGTTGAGCGATTGAGCGGCATCCAATGCCGCACGGCCTCGGGGGCCGTGGAAATATTCGTGGATCCAGGCGTCATCGGTTTCCGAGACGACATCGATGGCGTCCGCCACCAGGACTTTCTTCTGCGCCAGCACCGCCACGCGGTCGGTGATGGTGTACAGCGTGTCGAGGTCGTGGGTGACCAGGAACACACTCAAGCCCAGCGCGTCGCGCAGGGTCAGGATCAGTTGGTCGAATTGCGCCGCGCCAATCGGGTCGAGGCCGGCGGTGGGTTCGTCGAGAAACAGGATGTCCGGGTCCAGGGCCAGCGCGCGCGCCAGGGCGGCGCGCTTGATCATGCCGCCGGACAGCGACGCCGGGTACTTGTCGGCCGCCGACAACGGCAGCCCGGCCAGGGCCAGCTTGACCGCCGCCAGATGCTCGGCATCGGCGCGGCTGAGCCCGGCGTGCTCGATCAACGGCAAGGCGACGTTCTCGGTGACGGTCAGCGAGGAAAACAAGGCGCCCTTCTGGAACAGCACACCGAAGCGCCGTTCCACCAGTGAGCGTTCATGCTCGGACAAATTCGGCAGGTCCTTGCCCAATACCCGCACTTGCCCTTCGCTGGGTCGCCGCAGGCCGACGATGCTGCGCAGCAACACCGACTTGCCGCTGCCGGAGCCGCCGACCACCGCCAGGATCTCGCCCTTGTACAAATCCAGGTCGAGATTCTCGTGCACGCTCTGGCTGCCAAAGCGATTGCACAGGCCGCGAACTTCAATCACCGCCTCAGTGGGCGCTCGATGCAGACGACTCACCAGCCCATCTCCATGAAAAACATTGCCGCGACCGCGTCCAGCACGATCACCACGAAAATCGACTGCACCACGCTGGAGGTGGTGTGCGCGCCGACCGACTCGGCACTGCCGCTGACCTTGAAGCCTTCCAGGCAACCGATCGCGGCGATCAGGAACGCGAAGATCGGCGCTTTCACCATGCCCACCAGAAAATGCTGCACGCCGATGTCCGATTGCAGCAGCGACAGAAACATCGCCGGCGAAATATCCAGGGCCACCGCACACACCACGCCGCCGCCGACAATCCCCGAAAGCATCGCCAGGAATGTCAGCATCGGCAGCGCCACCAGCAATGCCAGGACCCGCGGCAGCACCAGCAGCTCCATCGGGTCCAGGCCCAGGGTGCGGATCGCGTCGATTTCTTCGTTGGCCTTCATCGAGCCGATTTGTGCGGTAAAGGCGCTGGCCGTGCGACCGGCGATCAGGATGGCGGTGAGCAACACGCCAAATTCGCGCAGGAATGAAAACGCCACCAGGTCCACGGTGAAGATCGTCGCGCCGAAGCTCTTGAGCACGGTGGCGCCGAGGAAGGCCACCACGGCGCCGACCAGAAAGGTCAGCAGCGCAACGATCGGCGCGGCATCCAGGCCGGTCTGTTCGATATGCGCGACCACCGGCGTCAGGCGCCAGCGCTTGGGCCGCAGGATGCCGCGCACGAAGGTTTCGAGGATCAGGCCGATGAAGCCCAACAGTTTCATCCCGTCTTGCCAGACGGTGTCCACGGCGCGGCCGATGCGCGCCAGCAGTTGCACACCGGCGCCCTCTTCCGGCTCCTTGAGCGGTACGCAAAAATCATTGAGCGAGCGGTAGACCGTCTTGAGCAGTGCCCGGTCGGCGGCGGACAGGCTGCAATCGCTCTGCTCGGCGGAGCGTTCGATACGGTCGGGCCCCAGCAACTCCACCAGCAGCGAAGCGCCGGCAGTATCCAGGGCGCCGAGGCCGTTAAGGTCGATGTGCGCGCCGGCGTCGTATTGGCCGTCAAGTGTGTTCGACAGCTTCTTCAGCTTTGCGTAATGGGCAAGCGTCCAGTCACCGGTAATGCGCAGCAACGGCGGTGTGCGGGACGTATCGAGTTGGGCCGCGCCGGCCGTCGTGGGAGTGGTCATAAGCTCCGAGCGTGTTTGGCTGTCCACAATTGCTACGTAATAGCACGATCGGGCCTAAGGCGGGTTGTCCGTTTGTGCTGAGTCGGTGACGTTAAAGCGCAGCACGCCAATCACTTGCCCGTCTTCGGTGAGCACCCGCACCTGCCAGCGGCCTACCGCATCCGGCGGGAAGTTCTGCTTGTGCGTCCAGGCGCGGTAGCCCTCCTTGCGGCCGCCATGGATATCCAGGGCAATGCGGTCGACTTCCTTGCCGTTGAATTTCCACACATGGTAGATCCGCTCATCGAGGCCGCGCGGCGCGTTGATTGCGGTGTAGGCGTACAGTCCGCCGCTGCGCAGCTGGGCGGCGCTGACTTGCTTGAGGTCGTCGCCCGGTGTGCGGTCTTGCAGCTGGGTGCTGATGGCCACTTCAGTCATCCACAGGGTGGCAGGTGGCACCCAGCTACGCAGCAACCAGCCGGCGCAGCCAATAGCCGCTGTCACCCCCAGCAGCATTGCCCAGCCTTTGACGCTGCGCAGCGGCAGGCTGGCGGCCAGGCTCGGAATCGACAGGGCCATGGCGACGCCCAGTGCCAGTTTGTAACTTTCGGCGGTCGTCAGGTGCAGGATGATCGGCAGCGCGGTCAGCAGTGCGGCGAACAATGTCAGCGTATGCAAGGCGAGGAACAGCGAGCGCTTGGGCGCCAGCCACTTGTAATACAGCGGGTCGATGATCGAGACCAGCGCCGCCGCGCCGAGCAGGCCGGTGAACGCCGATTGGCCGCTGTTCCAGGCCGTGGTGACGAAAAAGAACGGCAACACGAAAAACAGACTTTCCTGGTGGATCATCTGGGTCGCATAGCGCAGCAGCGGTTCCGGTATCTCGCGGTTGAACAGCTTGGTGAACAGCTGGGTGAAGCTGTTTTCCAGCATCAGCCACAACCAGCTCACCAGCAGGATCACGGCGATCCAACTGGCCATGCCTTGCTGGCGGTCCACCAGGATGAAGCTGCCCACACCCGAGATGAAGCCACCGAGTGCGATCACCCCAGGGTAGCGCTTGATCAGTTCTATAACGCGCTGGATAAGGGGCGGCAGGTTTGGCATGGGCGATTCACAATAAGGGTTAGAAAAATCCGCGACAGAATAACGTCTTGGTCCGCTGTTCGGCGCCTCATTACGCGAGCCGTTTGCGATAAAACCGCAGGGCGATCCACGCAAGCCCGATCAGTCCCAGCACGCCCGCGCCTATCCAGCTCAGGGCGTTGTAGCTCAACAGCGGTTTTTCGATGCGCCAGTAGCCCGGCTGCTCCAACACCTGGCGCATGGCCTGATTGGTCTGGGCCAGGGTCACGGCCTTGATACGTTTGGCCGGGTCGCTGAAGCGCCCATCGTCATATTCGCCGGCGGCGCTCCAATAATAGTCGGCCAGCGCGCTGTTGCCCTGCACGGCCCAGGCCTGACGTGCAATGGCGGCTTGCTGCAGGCGCGCGAACACCGCCGGGTCGAGGCCATCCTTGAGCAAGCGGGCCTTGAGGTCTTGCAATACCTGCTCGGCTTGCTCGAGGTTTTCCCGTTCGAGGTCGGCGTTCAGGCTCAGGAAGCCCACGCCGCCGAGCACTTCACGCTCGCTCCACGGCCCGTAGGACAGGCCGTGCCTGAGGCGTAATTGGCGGTACAACGCCCAGTCGAGGTAGTCCTTGAGCAGGTCGTAGGTTTCATCATGCTGGTCTTCCAGCACCGGCTCCGGGAACAGCCAGTGCAGCTTGGCATTGTCGCCGACCCAGCCGTGGATCAGGTCACGATGGCTGGCGGCGGCCTGCTGGATTTGCGGCAGCGGTCGATGTTCGCTCGGCTCTACCGGGTCGAGCTGGCCATAGGTGCGTTCCAGGTAGGCAGGCAGCAGTTTGTCCAGGTCGCCGACGACGATCAGGGTCATGTTGTTCGGTGCGTACCAGTTTTTGCGCAGCGCCTCCAACTGGTCGCGGGTCAGCGGGTCGACCTCGGCGCGTTCGGCGCACTTGAGGCCCAACTCGACGGCCAGCTGGTTGCTGGCGTTGTGGCCCAGATCCTGGCGGTCCAGCAGGCGTTGCAAGTGGGAGTAATGGCCTCCGTCCTCGCGCTCGACCACCTGCTTGGCGGCGTTGATAGTGGCGTCGGTCAGTTGGGTGCGGGTGACGATTGCCAGCAGCAGGTCCAATACCTTGCGCTGGTTCTGCGCAGGCGCCTCGATCACGAACGTGGTGTCGGCGTTGCTGGTGTAGGCGTTCCACTCCCCGCCCAGGGCCTGCATGCGGTCTTCGAGGTCGCCTTCGTTACCGCCGTCGATGCCGCTGAACAGCAGGTGCTCGAACAAATGCGGCAGTTCTTTCTGGTCGCAGCTGAAATCGTCCAGGCCCACGCCGACTACCAGGCGGATCGCCACATGCCCGCGCTCGGTGCCCGGTTTGAGCAGCAATTGCAGGCCGTTGGGCAAGGTATAGCCTTCGACCTGCAGACGGTCGAAGGCAAAGGTGTGTGCCGAGCCCATGAGCAGGCAGGCGAGTAACAGGCGACGCATAACAAGCTTCCTGGCGAATGAGGTCCGTTGTTAACTGACTTCGCTCGCTGGCGTACGTTCAGGGCGAATGGGTGATGTCGGCAATATCGTCGGCAGAGAGTGCGCCGGTGTCGGACGTTTCCAGCACGACATAAGCGCTGCTGCAAAACAACGAGTTCAGGCGCTTCATGTCGGCGATCAGCTCCAGGTGCAGGGAGCTGGTTTCCAGGCTCTGTACGATTTTACGCTGCAAGCGGCTGACGTGAGCGTGGGCCAGGCGCCGCTCCTGGGCGCGAAAGCGGCGTTTCTCCCGCAGTAATTGGCGGGCGCTTTCCGGGTCGCCGCTGAGGAACACCGACAGGCCCAGGCGCAGATTGGCGATCAGTTGACTGTGCAGGCCGCTGAGTTCTTCCAGGCCGACTTCGGAAAATTGCCGGCGCTGGGACGTCTTCTGCTGCTGCACTTTGCGCAGCATGCGCTCGATCAGGTCGCCTGCCAGCTTCAGGTTGATCGACAGTTCGATGATTTCTGCCCAGCGTCGATTGTCCTGCTCACTCAGGTCTTCACGGGGCATTTGCGCCAGGTAAAGTTTGATCGCGCTGTAAAGCGCCTCGACGTCATCGCTGAGGCTGCGCATTTGCTGGGTAATGGCGGTTTGGTTGCCGCGCAGCACTTCCTGCATCGAGGTGAGCATGTTGTCGATCAGGTCGCCGAGCCGCAGGGTTTCGCGGGCGGCGTTGGCCAGCGCCAGGCTCGGCGTGTTCAGCGAGGCCAGGTCCAGATGGCGCGGCTTGGCTTTGCCGTTGGTCTCGGGGCGCTCCGGCAGCAGCCATTCGCACAGCCGCGCCATCGGGCCGATAGTGGGCAACAGAATCAGGCAGCGGCTGACGTTGTAGAGCAGGTGAAAGGTGATGACCATGCCCTGGGTGCTGTAGTCCAGGCCGTCCATCCAGCGGACGAGGGGGTCGAGTACCGGAATGATCAACAGCAGGCCGATCAATTTGTACAACAGGCTGCCCAGGGCGACTTGCCGCCCGGCGGTGTTTTGCATGCTGGTGCTGAGAAAGGCCAGGATGCCACTGCCGATGTTGGCGCCGATCACCAGGCCGATGGCCACGTGCAGACCGATCACGCCGGCGCCGGCCAGGGTGGCCGTGAGCAGCACTGCGGCGAGGCTGGAGTAGGAAATCATCGCGAACAGCGCACCGACCAGGGCGTCGAGCAGGATGTCGCCGGTCAGCGAAGCGAAGATCACTTTGACGCCCTGGGCATGGGTAATCGGCCCGGCGGCTTCGACGATCAATTGCAGGGCCAGAATGATCAGCCCTAGGCCGATCCCGACCCGGCCCAACTGCCCTGCCCGCGTCTGTTTGCGCGACAGGAAAAAAATCACCCCGAGGAAGATCAGCAGCGGTGACAACCACGACAGGTCAAAGGTCAGCACCCGCGCCATCAACGCGGTACCGACGTCGGCGCCGAGCATGGTGGCCAGGGCGGGCGTCAGGCTCATCAACCCCTGGCCGACAAAGGACGTCACCAGCATCGCCGTGGCATTGCTGCTCTGCACCATGGCCGTCACCAGGATACCGGCGATAAACGCCAGCCAGCGCTTGGACATGTTCTGCCCGATGACTTGGCGCAAGTTGGAGCCGTAGACCCGCAGGATGCCGGTACGGACGATGTGCGTGCCCCAGATCAGCAGGGTCACGGCGGAAAGCAGATTGAGCAAGGTCAGCATGCTCGGCCCCCCGTGTAGGTGAGCTCCAGCAGGAGCGAAGGAAAGTTGCCGCGTGCCGTTCTACGTCTTGTACTTAAGCTGTAGTTGGCGAATGGGCTCTGCGCCAGCATCGCATAGCTGATCGCGGGATTGAAACAAAACTGTCATGAAATCAGCTTTTTGCAGATGAAAAAAAACGAGGCACCAACGCCCCGTTTTTTTGTGTGGCTCGGGTTTATTGACCCGGAATATCCTTGCGCAGTTTCACCGGATCCTGCTGCTTCTTCTTTTTCGCGATGGCGGTGCGCATCTTGATGTTCACCGCTTCCACCGCCAGCGAGAACGCCATGGCGAAGTAGACGTAGCCTTTTGGCACGTGAACGTCGAAGGATTCGGCGATCAGCACGGTACCCACCACCAGCAGGAACGACAGCGCCAGCATCTTCAGCGACGGGTGCTTGTCGATGAATTCGCTGATGGTGCCGGCGGCCAGCATCATCACCAATACGGCAACCACGATGGCGGCGACCATGACCGGCACATGGGAAACCATGCCGACGGCGGTGATGACCGAATCCAGGGAGAACACGATGTCGATGATCGCGATCTGGATGATGGTGTAGATGAACTTGCCACCCTTGCCACCCGGTTCGTCGTGGGTTTCGTCTTCACCTTCCAGGGCGTGGTACATCTCCTGGGAGCTTTTCCACAGCAGGAACAAGCCACCGAAGAACAGGATCAGGTCGCGACCGGAGATGCCCTGGCCGAAGACCACGAACAGGTCGGCGGTCAGTTGCATGACCCAGGTGATCGACAGCAGCAACAGGATGCGCGTGACCATCGCCAGGGCGAGGCCGAAGATCCGGGTGCGCGCCTGCATGTGCTTGGGCATGCGGCTGACCAGGATCGAAATCATGATGATGTTATCGATGCCCAGGACGATCTCGAGCGCCGTCAGGGTGAAGAAGGCAATCCAGATTTCCGGATTGGTCAGCCATTCCATGTGTATTCCTTTGAGCAAGTGTTAACCGCGCAAGCTGCAGCGCCGCGCGGTGAGTGAGTCGGTACGATTATAGAGTGCTGAACAGCGGAAAAATCCCCATCAGCAGCGCGGCGAACATTATGCACAGGCATACCAGCACTGCCCACTTCAAGGTGAAGCGCTGGTGATCGCCAAACTCGATACCCGCCAGGGCGACCAGCAAGTAGGTCGAGGGTACCAGCGGGCTGAGCAGATGCACCGGCTGCCCGACGATTGACGCTCGCGCCATTTCCACCGCAGTGATGCCGTAGTGGCTGGCTGCTTCGGCCAGTACGGGCAGCACGCCGTAGTAGAACGCATCGTTGGACATGAAGAAGGTGAACGGCATGCTCACCAGCGCGGTGATTACGGCGAGGTACGGGCCCAGGGCTTCCGGGATAACCGCCAGCAGGCTCTTGGACATGGCATCGACCATGCCGGTGCCCGACAGGATGCCGGTGAAGATGCCGGCGGCGAAGATCAACCCGACCACCGCCAATACGCTGCCGGCGTGGGCGGCGACGCGGTCTTTCTGCTGTTGCAGGCACGGGTAGTTGACGATCATCGCGATACTGAACGCCACCATGAACAGCACGGGCAGCGGCAGCAGGCCGGCGATCAGCGTGCACATCAGGGCAAGCGTCAGCGCGCCGTTGAACCAGATCAGCTTCGGACGGCGGGCGTCGGGAAATTGCGACACGCTGATTTCGCTGTGGTCGATCTCGTCGCCTTGCAGATGCAGTTCACCCAGGCGTGCACGCTCGCGCTTGCCGTACATATAGGCAATCGCCAGGATCGCTACCACGCCGGCCGCCATGGCCGGGATCATCGGTACGAAGATGTCCGAGGGGTCCACATGCAGCGCGCTGGCGGCGCGAGCGGTCGGGCCGCCCCAGGGGGTCATGTTCATCACGCCGCCGGCAAGAATGATCAGGCCGGCCATGATGCGCGGGCTCATGCCGATGCGCTTGTACAGCGGCAACATCGCAGCGACGCAGATCATGTAGGTGGTGGCGCCGTCACCGTCGAGGGACACCACCAGGGCCAGCACGGCGGTGCCGACCGAGACTTTCAGCGGGTCGCCCTTGACCATCTTGAGAATCTTGCGCACGGCCGGGTCGAACAGGCCGGAGTCGATCATCAGGGCAAAGTAGAGGATGGCGAACATCAGCATCACGCCGGTCGGCGCGAGCTTGGTGATGCCTTCGAGCATCATCGGGCCGATCTTCGGCGCGAAGCCGCCGAACAGCGCGAACAGGATCGGCACGATGATCAAGGCGATCAGCGCAGACAGGCGCTTGGTCATGATCAGGAACATGAACGTGATGACCATGGCAAAGCCAAGGAAAGTCAGCATAGGAATACTCCAGGCGTAGCGCGGCTAGGGAATGGCGAACCGGGTGGGGTCAGCGCAGAACGAAAGGCACGAGGCGTACGGGGGGAGTAGGGAAAAACAGACGGGTACGGGCGGACATCGGGAATCACCATTGTTGTTGTTAACAGTCGGTCTATTGCCGACAGTGGGGCGATCCTAGACGGGTAAGCTTTCAGCCAGCTTTCGCCGGGAAAACAGGTGACACTCGGTCTTGCGGCTTATGCGGATAAAAAATGTGGGAGGGGGCTTGCCCCCGATTGCAGTGGGTCAGGCAGCTTATGGCTAGCTGACCCACCGCTATCGGGGGCAAGCCCCCTCCCACATTGGAATTACTTGATTCGCTGAGTGTTTACGGCAGTTCGAGGCCGCCGGCCGCTTTATGCAACGCTCGCAGGTGTTCGCCCATTTGCTTGAGATTGGCTTCGCAAGCGGCAATCTCGGCAGCGCGGGACGGATCGAGCAGCGCCCTGACTTCTTTATCCAGCTCGCCGGTCAGCGATTGCAGTTGCTTCTGGCGCTCGGCACTTTCCGATTCCAGCCGCTTGGCCTCCGAAGGCTGCGGCAGGCCGTAGCCGCCACTGTCGAGCAACTCGGCGGGGCGACTGAGGAAGCCGCTGTTGGCGAGGATTTGCTGCAACGTGTTGTTGGCTTTTTCCATGCCGCCGTTCTTCAGCTCCCGCGCATTGAGGTAGCGTTGTTTGACTTCGTCTTGGGCGAGCATCAATTGTTTGCGAAAGCTGGCCTGCTCCAGCAACAGCAACGCGGCGCTGGTTCGCAAGTCGGCCTGGCTGAACCATTGGCGGCGCTCCTGCGCATTCAGCGACAGCCAGTCTTCGACTTGGGTCTGCTTGATCGGCAGGCGCTTGCGCAGTACATCGAACATCGCCTGGTAGCGCTCGCGGAACGAGTCAAAGTGATAGCCCAGGCGCAACGCTTCGCGCTTGTCATTCAGTACGCTGGTGTCGGCCAACCCGCGTGCGCTGAGCACCTCCAGCAAGCCGTTGGGGGTGATGTTGTCCAGGCCGGTCAATTGCGGGTTGGCGCTGCCGCTGCGCAACAGCTTCAAGCTTTCCACCGCACAGTTGTTGGAAATGAAGAAGTAGTTGCCGTCGTAGCTCCAATGCATCTCGGCGGCGTGTTCGACCGTTTCGTTGATTTCCTGGCGATTGAGCTTGAGCGGCACTGACGCCAGGCCACGCAGTTCGGTCTTGGTGTACTCGTCGATGACTTGGGCCAGCGGCAGGACAAACAGTCGCGACGGGTATTTGCCCACCAGGCCATCCCAGCTCGACAGCTGTACGTCACCGACGAAGGCGCGGTAGGACAGCACCAGGTGCTGATCCAGGTCCAGCCGGCAATCCGGCCCGCGAGGACGGCCGGGCGCGCAGATCACCAGGCGCAGCATGCTATGGCCCCAGCGGCTCACCAGATTCTGGTTGGCTTCGGCGAGCAGGTAGTCGATTTCGTACACACGTTCCGGGTCGATCTGGCCGAGCGGGGTCTTGGCGAAATCGTTGCCGGCGTTCAGAAAGGCGTAGGTATTGCCGCACTTATCCTGCCCCGGCGGCGCCCAGCCGAAATGTTCCTTGTAATAGCGCGCCAGCGCGGGACGGCGACAGGCGTAGCTGGGGTCGAGGAGGAAGTACTCCATGTTGACCGCGACGAATTCCAGCGGGCTGGTGGTTTCGTAGATATCCGGGCTGCGAACCACCTGGTTGTTATGCTGCTCGCGTTCGCCGCGACGGCCGACATATTGCGGCCAGCCGGCGAGGTCCAGCAGGCGAGGGTCGTCACTCAGGGTGTAGCGACGGTCGTTCTGGCCACGGCATTGATCGGGCAGGCCAATCAGGCCGGTGATGTTGTTCTGGCGGCTGCAACGCTGGATCAGGGCGCGCTCGTCTTTGGACCACAGGCGCGCACGGTCATAGATGTGGGTCAGTTCATGCAGCACAGTGGCGAGCATTTCCCGGCGCACGGTGCCGTGGGGGCGGTTGGTTTTGCGGGTGGCGGCGCTGCCGTCGGTCAGGCTGGCCAGCAGGTTTCGGTTGAGGTCCAGTTCGGACACCAGGGAGGCCTGGCCGTAAGCGTTTTCAGGCATCTTGTCGGTCCAGCCGACCTCGATGCGGCGGTCCAGCTGCTCGATGAAGCGCGGCGGCAGGGCGCCCATCGCTTCATCGAGCAATGCCTGGCTGGCCTGCTGTTCAGCCGGGCTCAGGCCATCGGTCTTGAGCTGCAGTTGCAGGCTGGCCTGGGCCGCACCGGCACACAGCAGCACAGCCCCGGCCAGGAGCCAGGCCTTGATTCGCCTCACAGAGCGAGGATAGCTTCGGCGAGCGTCTGGTCGCTGGCATCACGGGCTTCTGGTACGCGGGTGCGCAGGGTGTCAAAGGCGGCCTCGAGTTGCGCGCCACGGATCTCGCCATGGGTGGCGACGAAACTGGCGGCATCATCATGGGCTTCGCGCACGATTTTGGAATCGCGGATGGAAGTGGTGGTGTCAGAGGTGAAATCAATAGTGCGCGCCGAAGCACGAACCACGATGTTGCTGGTGGCCTTCAGGGTTTGCGCCTGGGCGACATCAGCCAGAAACAGCAGGCCGAGGGCGGCGACGATCAACGGGCTACGCATGGGGTGACTCCAATACAAAGATGGCTATACAAAGATGATTATTGGACGAGAATTGCCTGCGCCAGTTCAAGGTCGCTTGCATGAAGTTTTGGCTGGGTGCGGCGCAGGTAATCCAGCGCGGACTCCAGGCGTGCGCCCCGCCATTGGCCGTCTGTGGCAATGAAAGCAGCAGCATCATCCCTGGCGACCCGGACCAACTTGTTATCAAACGGCGCAGACGTCACCTTGCTGGTGGCGTACGCGCTGGCAACGGTGCTCTGAACAGAGACGTCAAAGGCCGAAGCCAATGGTGCCCAGCAGGCACAGAGCATTACTGGAACAATCAACAGGCGGTATGAAAAAGCCATGGCACTCGACAACTGAAAACGAGCGCCAAGGCTAGCGCAATGACCGGGTGAGAGCCAGTGCAGTGACGGCCCTTCCTGCCGGCCCTGGCGTTAGATCGCCAGGATTGCCTGGGCCAATTGAGCGTCAGTGGCAGTGTTCAATTGCGGTGCCTGCTGGCGGATCTGCGCCAGGGCGCTTTCCAGTTTCACACCACGGATGGCGCCTTCGCTTGCGACAAAGCTGGCCGCGTCGTCACGGGCGGCTCGCACCACCTTGTTGTCGCGCAGGGAGGAGGTGGCATCGGACGTGGCGTCGGAGGTGGCTTTCAGTGCGCCGACGATCGAATCGGTGGTAACGATAAAGCTGCTCGCGTTGGCGTTGGCAGCAACGGCCAACAGGGCGGCGGTGCACAGCAGGCGAAGACGGGACATGGGGTGACTCCTGTAGATGAGCAAATAAGGTGGCGTAGAACCGCCACAGTGAAACGGACGTTGGGCAATTGGGCATCTGACGCCCGTTCTACAAGGTTCGCCACGTGGTGACTGGATATTAGGTCACCGCTTGCTCATTCGGAAGCCTGCGGTTAACTGTTGTGGTTTTATTTATAAATACGAAAACTGTACTGGTCTGGTAGAGGGCTGCTGTTTCCGGTTCCCACATCCAGATACAACAAAGCCCGCCTCCGGTTACCTGGGGCGGGCTTTGCTTTGACAAATCAGAGTGCTGGCGGTGGACCCGGCGGGTCAGGGCCAGCGAGCGCCAATCAGCGCCAGAACGGCTTGCTCAGCTCTTCGTAGCGTTGAGCTTCGCTGATACCGGCATCAGCCAGCAGACGCGAATCCAGACGAGCCAATTGGTGGCGGCTGGAGATGCGGCGCTGCCACAACATCAGGTTGGCGAGAACGCGCAAAGGCAGGGAAGCCTGGGTGTTAACAGCTTTTTCTTCGAAGAACAGTTCGGAACTGAGTGTACGTTCCATGATGACATCCTTCCGCTTGTGGCGGGATTAGGTAGTGGTTTAACTGATGCCAATGATCCTCCTCGCACGCAAGACTCTCTAGATACAGTTCACCTGTATTGTGAGGGGCCAGTTAACTGTTTATAGAGGCTGTACGGTACGAAATGGGGGCAACTGTACCTATGTGCACCGTGACGGTGCGAAATCGGCTTTTTCGGCGAGGGTTGTGGGATATTTCTGTAGGAAATGACCGGTACAGCAGTACAGTTTTTGCAAGATGAGGCGATCAAACCACCGGGCTGATGAAACTGTATTGGCATCAACCCGGTTGTATATCCCTCAAGCCTTGAGCATGTACCCGGTTTCTTCCAGGTTAATGTGCCAGCTCAGTGCGTCGCGCAGGATATGCGGGGTATGCCCGCCGATAGCGCAGGCGGCAACGAAGTAGCCGTTCAGCGCGTCGCGATACGCCGGGTGCACACAGTTGTCGATGATCACGCGGGCACGCTCGCGGGGTGCCAGGCCACGCAAGTCCGCCAGGCCCACTTCGGTCACCAGGATGTCGACGTCATGTTCGGTATGGTCCACATGGCTGACCATCGGCACCACGCTTGAAATCGCGCCGCCCTTGGCAATCGACTTGGTCACGAAGATCGCCAGGTGCGCATTGCGCGCAAAGTCCCCGGAGCCGCCAATACCGTTCATCATCCGTGTGCCGCAGACGTGGGTGGAATTGACGTTGCCGTAGATATCGAACTCCAGCGCTGTATTGATGCCGATGATGCCCAGGCGGCGCACCACTTCAGGATGGTTGGAGATTTCCTGCGGGCGCAGCACCAGCTTGTCCTTGTAGTGCGCAAGATTGCCGAACACATCGGCATTGCGCCGCTCCGACAGGGTAATCGAGCTGCCGGAGGCGAAGCTCAGTTTGCCCGCGTCGATCAGATCGAACGTCGAGTCCTGCAGCACTTCCGAATACATGGTCAGGTCTTCGAACGGCGAGTCAATCAAGCCGCACATCACTGCATTGGCGATGTTGCCGATCCCGGCCTGCAGCGGGCCGAGCTTGTTGGTCATGCGCCCGGCATCGACTTCCTGTTTCAGAAAGTTGATCAGGTGGTTGGCGATGCCCTGGGTGTCGCTGTCGGGTGGCGTCACGGTGGAGGCGGAATCGGCCTGGTTGGTGATCACAATGGCGACGATCTTCTCGGGCGGGATGGGAATCGCCGGGCTGCCAATACGATCGTCGACTTTGACCAGCGGAATCGGCGTGCGAGTTGGCCGATAGGAAGGGATATAAATGTCGTGCAGCCCCTCCAGGTTCGGGTTGTGCGCCAGGTTGATCTCGACGATGACTTGCTTGGCAAAAATCGCGAAGCTGGCGGAGTTGCCCACCGAGGTGGTGGGCACGATATGGCCTTGTTCGGTGATGGCGACGGCTTCAATCACGGCGATGTCCGGCAACTTGAGCTGGTTGTTGCGCAGTTGCTCGACGGTTTCCGACAGGTGCTGATCGATAAACATCACTTCGCCGGCGTTGATTGCCTTGCGCAAGGTGCTATCGACCTGGAACGGCATGCGGCGTGACAGCACGCCGGCTTCGGTCAATTGCTTGTCCAGGTCGTTGCCCAGGCTGGCACCGGTCATCAGGGTGATTTTCAGCGGGGACGTCTTGGCGCGCTCGGCCAGGGCGTGGGGGACGGCCTTGGCTTCACCGGCGCGGGTGAAGCCGCTCATGCCGACGGTCATGCCGTCCTCGATCAGTGCAGCGGCGTCTGCCGCGCTCATGACCTTGTTCAACAACGAAGGCAAGCGGATACGATCACGGTACATGAATGGTTATCTCAGGCTGCGGAAGCAAGTTGGGCAGTGTAGTGATTTCAAAAAGTTTCGGCCCGCTACCATGGTCGAATGCCGAGTGGCGATTTAGAGCCTTTGGTCGGGTTTCATCCGAGTGTGCACAGCGGGACGCAGAGCATCCCTGGCTGCATTCCCACGCAGAGCATGGGAACGAAAAAACCCCAGCCTATCTCAGGCCGGGGTTTCGGGTATTGCGCTGGCGCAGTGTTATTCGACAGCTTTGACCATATCTTCGATAACCTTTTTGGCATCACCGAAGACCATCATGGTCTTGTCCAGGTAGAACAACTCGTTGTCCAGGCCTGCGTAGCCGCTGGCCATCGAGCGCTTGTTGACGATGATGGTCTTGGCCTTGAACGCTTCAAGGATCGGCATGCCGGCGATCGGTGAGTTCGGATCGTTCTTGGCGGCCGGGTTGACCACGTCGTTCGCGCCCAGCACCAGTACCACGTCGGCCTGACCGAACTCGGAGTTGATGTCTTCCATCTCGAACACCTGGTCGTACGGCACTTCGGCCTCGGCCAGCAGTACGTTCATGTGCCCGGGCATACGGCCTGCCACAGGGTGGATCGCGTACTTTACCGTCACACCGCGATGAGTCAGCTTCTCGGTCAGTTCCTTGAGCGCGTGTTGCGCCCGAGCCACCGCCAGGCCGTAACCCGGCACGATGATCACGGTGTCGGCGTTGGTCAGCAGGAAAGTCGCATCGTCGGCCGAGCCGGACTTCACCGGGCGTGCTTCCTTGGAGCCTGCCGCAGCACCGGCGTCCGGCGCATTGCCGAAGCCGCCGAGCAGCACATTGAAGAAGGAGCGGTTCATGGCCTTGCACATGATGTACGACAGGATCGCGCCGCTGGAGCCCACCAGGGAGCCGGCGATGATCAGCATCGAGTTGTTCAGCGAGAAGCCGATCCCTGCCGCTGCCCAGCCGGAGTAGCTGTTGAGCATCGAGACAACCACCGGCATGTCGGCGCCGCCGATGGGGATGATGATCAGCACGCCCAGTACGAAGGCCAGGGCCAGCATCACTGCGAAGGCCGTGAGGTTGCCGGTGAACATGAAGGCCAGGCCCAGGCCCAGCGTCAGCAGGCCCAGCACCAGGTTGAGCTTGTGCTGGCCGCCGAACTGCACCGGTGCGCCCTGGAACAGGCGGAACTTGTACTTGCCGGACAGCTTGCCGAAAGCGATCACCGAACCGGAGAAGGTAATTGCACCGATGGCGGCACCCAGGAACAGTTCCAGGCGGTTGCCCGCAGGAATGGCGTCGCCCAGGTGCTTGACGATACCCAGCGATTGCGGTTCGACGACCGCCGCGATGGCGATGAATACCGCAGCCAGGCCGATCATGCTGTGCATGAACGCGACCAGTTCCGGCATCTTGGTCATTTCGACGCGCTTGGCCATGACCGAGCCGGCGGTGCCGCCGATCAGCAGGCCGACGATCACATAGCCGATACCGGCGGTGGCCAGCTCAGCGCCAAGCTTATAGATGAGGCCAACGGTGGTGAGTACCGCCAGCGCCATGCCGAGCATGCCGAACAGGTTGCCGCGCCGCGAAGTGGTCGGGTGCGAGAGGCCTTTGAGGGCCTGAATGAAGCAGATCGACGCAATCAGGTAGAGCGTCGTGACGAGGTTCATGCTCATTACTTGGGCGCCTCTTCTTTTACTTTCGGGGCTTTTTTCTTGAACATCTCAAGCATTCGCCGGGTGACCAGGAAACCACCAAACACGTTGACCGCCGCCAGGGCCACAGCCAGGGTGCCCATGGTCTTGCCCAGCGGTGTGACCGTGAGGGCGGCGGCGAGCATGGCGCCGACTATCACGATTGCCGAAATGGCGTTGGTCACGGCCATCAACGGCGTGTGCAGCGCGGGTGTCACGTTCCAGACCACGTGGTAACCGACATAAATCGCCAGCACAAAGATGATCAGGTTGTAGATACCGGGGGAGATAAGCTCTTCCATCGTCTGAATCCCTGCTTAGGCGTTTTTGCGGATGACTTGTCCGTCGCGGCACATCAGGCACGCGGCGACGATGTCGTCTTCGAGGTTGATTTCAAACTGCCCTTCCTGGGTGAACACCAGTTTCAGGAAGTCCAGCAGGTTGCGCGCGTACAGGGCCGAGGCATCGGCTGCCACGGCGCCGGCCAGGTTGGTGGGGCCGCAGATAATTACGCCGTTTTCCACCACGACCTGATCTGCGACTGTCAGCGGGCAGTTGCCGCCCTGGGCTGCCGCGAGGTCGATGACCACCGAGCCGGGCTTCATCTGCGCGACGGTTTCGGCGCTGAGCAAGGTCGGCGCTTTACGGCCGGGGATTAACGCCGTGGTGATGACGATGTCGGCCTGCCTGGCGCGCTCATGCACAGCCAGGGCCTGGCGCTGCATCCAGCTGCTGGGCATGGGACGTGCGTAACCGCCGACGCCGACCGCGCATTCGCGCTCCTCATCGGTTTCGTAAGGCACATCAACGAACTTGGCACCGAGGGATTCGATCTGCTCCTTCACGGCCGGGCGAACGTCAGACGCTTCGATCACCGCACCCAGGCGTTTCGCCGTGGCAATCGCCTGAAGGCCTGCAACGCCGGCGCCGAGGATCAACACGCGAGCGGCTTTCACCGTGCCTGCGGCAGTCATCAACATCGGCATGAAGCGCGGGTAGTGGTGGGCAGCCAGCAACACGGCCTTATAGCCGGCGATATTGGCTTGGGAGGACAGCACATCCAGGCTCTGGGCCCGGGAGGTGCGTGGCGCAGCTTCGAGCGCGAAGGCCGTGATGCCGCGCTCTGCGAGCTTGGCGATGGTTTCGTTGCTGAACGGGTTGAGCATGCCCACCAATACGGTGCCGCTTTTGATCAGCGCCAGTTCGCTGTCGCTGGGAGCAACCACCTTGAGGATCAGTTCGGCGCCAAACGCATCGCTGGCGCTGCCAATGGTTGCGCCTGCCGTTTCATAGGCACTGTCGACGATGCTGGCTTTGATGCCGGCGCCGCTTTGTACAGTGACCTTATGGCCCTGGCCGATCAGCTTCTTGATGGTTTCCGGGGTGGCAGCCACCCGCGTTTCACCGGTCTGGGTTTCGAGAGGAACACCAATGTGCACGTCAAATCTCCTGCATGATCTTTTTGCTTTTGATCTTTTTGTAAAAAGGCCAGTGCGCCGTGAGTGGCGCAACTGGGGCGGCCGATCAGCACGATCCCGCTGAAATGACAGCGGGGCGCGGCATTTTGCAGGCGAACTTTACGGCCTTCAAGGGATTATGACGGGTGACGAAAAATTAACTACAAGTCACCCTGTGACTGATTGTCGCAATGTGCCGAAATAACCTCTTTAAATACAAGCAATTAAAGGCTTGTAGGCGGTAACGCGCGGTTTTTTAATCGTCGGCGTGAATAGTCGGTTATTGAACCGTAATAGTCGCTGCAAGCCTTATCATTCATGGCTTTGCGCTCCTTTTTTGTTCAACAGATACAGTCTGTTTAAATGCGACATCCGCGTATATCTGTAGTGCTTTGATTTAGTTGACTACAAGGTCAGTAAGTGGGGGGTTGGCCTTGGGTGTCGGGGTTGTAGCGCCGAGATTGCTCGATGAGCCAATCGCGGAACGCATGCAGGGACGCGGATTTGACCTTTCGTTCCGGAATCATCAGGTAATACGCCTTATCGCTGGGCAGGGTTTGGTGGCTCGCGATCACCAGGTGCTGCTCTTTCAACTCTCGCTGGATCAGGAAGGGTGGGATCAGCGCAATGCCCATGTCATGCATTGCCGCCTGGGACAACATTGAGAATAGCTCGTAACGCGGGCCTGTCATGTCGCGGGGAACGCTCATCTGCTGGGCGTTGAACCACTGACGCCAGGCGTAAGGGCGCGTTGTCTGCTGCAAGAGCGGCAGGTCGGCCATTTCCTGGGGGGTAAAGTACGCGCGGTCGCCGAGTAAGCGTGGGCTGCACACGGGGACGGGGTTTTCCCCCATTAGCCTATGGGATTCGGTGCCGGACCAGTCGGCATCACCGAAATAGATCGCAGCGTCGAACTCGGTGTCGGCAAACAGGAAGGGGCGCGTGCGGTTGGTCAGGTTGACCGTCACTTCCGGGTGCCGCTGTTGAAAGTCCTTCAGGCGCGGGATCAGCCATTGGGTGCCGAAAGTCGGTACCACGGCCAGTTCGATGACATTCGCGCCCTGCTGGCCCATGACTGAAAGGGTGTCGCGTTCTACTGCATCCAGTTGCGTTGCCACCCTGCGGCTATAAGACAGCCCCGCCTCGGTCAGCTTTACCCCGCGCCGCGAGCGTCGAAACAGTTCGACACTCAAAAATTCTTCAAGGCTGGCGATCTGTCGGCAAATCGCGCCTTGAGTGATGGAAAGCTCCTGTGCCGCCTTGGTGAAGCTCTTATGACGGGCGGCTGCTTCGAAACTGATAAGCGCGGTAGTGCTGGGGATTTTCCTGCGCATGTACATTGTCCTCACATATAAGGCGCTTTTTTGGCCTTGTCAGGCGTTACGAAGTGAGAAATTAGCACAACCCCATGCAGAAACCTCGTTTGCCCTCGGCGTCGCCCCGGCCTAGTCTGCCTGTACGACGTTTTGATTGTTTTCGTGAGGACTTATTCATGGCTGGCAAGGCAAGCTTCAACTGGATCGATCCGCTGCTGCTGGATCAACAGCTCACCGAAGAAGAGCGCATGGTGCGCGACAGTGCCGAGCAGTTTGCTCGGGACAAGTTGGCGCCCCGTGTGCTTGAAGCTTTCCGTCATGAAAAGACCGACCCCGCGATCTTCCGCGAGATGGGCGAAACCGGCTTGCTGGGGGCCATGATTCCCGAGCAATACGGTGGCAGTGGCTTGAACTACGTCAGCTATGGGTTGATTGCCCGTGAAGTCGAGCGTGTCGATTCCGGTTATCGCTCGATGATGAGTGTGCAGTCCTCATTGGTCATGGTGCCGATCAATGAATTCGGCACCGAAGCGCAAAAGCAAAAGTACCTGCCGAAACTGGCCTCCGGCGAATGGATCGGCTGCTTCGGTCTCACCGAGCCCAATCACGGTTCTGATCCAGGCGCGATGATTACCCGTGCGCGCAAAGTGGAAGGCGGTTACAGCCTGACCGGCGCGAAGATGTGGATCACCAACAGCCCGATCGCCGACGTGTTTGTGGTGTGGGGCAAGGACGACGCCGGCGACATCCGCGGTTTTGTACTGGAGAAGGGCTGGAAAGGCCTGAGTGCTCCGGCGATTCACGGCAAGGTCGGTTTGCGGGCGTCCATTACGGGCGAAATTGTCATGGACAACGTGTTTGTGCCCGAAGAGAACATCTTTCCGGACGTGCGTGGCTTGAAAGGTCCGTTTACTTGCCTGAACTCGGCGCGATACGGCATCTCCTGGGGCGCGCTGGGGGCTGCGGAGTTCTGCTGGCATACCGCGCGCCAGTACACCCTTGATCGTCATCAGTTTGGTCGCCCGTTGGCGGCGACGCAGTTGATCCAGAAAAAGCTGGCCGACATGCAGACCGAGATCACGTTGGCGCTGCAAGGTTGTCTGCGCCTGGGGCGGATGAAAGATGAGGGAACGGCGGCGGTTGAGATTACTTCGATCATGAAGCGCAACTCATGTGGTAAGTCTCTGGATATCGCGCGCATGGCCCGGGACATGCTGGGCGGCAACGGCATTTCCGACGAGTTCGGGGTGGCGCGTCATCTGGTCAACCTGGAAGTGGTCAACACCTATGAAGGTACGCATGACGTGCATGCCTTGATCCTGGGGCGCGCGCAAACCGGTCTTCAGGCCTTCTATTAATAGGAGCACGGACATGGGCGCGCTT